>JASHZW010000161.1 GCA_030042335.1 Nitrososphaerales archaeon | reverse complement strand
GTTCGGTGATGATGCGACCGTTAGGCCGAACTTCGAGGAGTCCAAGGCGTTGAAGGCCCGGCATGGTCTCCTCTTCGATCCGTTGCTTGTCCACCTCTCTGAGAATATTCAGGACTTGGTCGATTCCAATCGGATTCCGTTGGCCGGACAAGAGTTCGAGAACTGTGTAGTGAACCCGGGTGAGCCCCTGCGGATCCATCCGCTCTGCAGTCATAAGGTCCGATAGGTGCTCGTCCCACCCCTTCTCCCGGTTTAGGCTTACTCGCCGACGCTTCGTCAGGTCCCTGGCAAGTCGGAGGGCGACGCGAGGGGTCCCCTGTCCGAGTTTCGCAAGCGACAGGGCAACATTCGGCGGAATTTCGGGATACTTGCGAGATACCATCTGGCCGACCTCCTCGTCGGTATAGTCGTCGAGGTGGATCTCGGGATAGAATCTAGTCTTGAGCGCAGTATCGAGATCGTGGGGTCGAGTGGTGGCGGCCACGAATGTTGCCCTGGGGAATCGACAGATTCGGTTACTTAGTCGCACGAATCGCATCTCAGGTTCGGTGAGGGTGAGAAGCCCTTCTTGAGCTCGACGCGGGACCAAGTGGATTTCGTCGATAAAGAGCAGGAGCGCCGGATAAACGAACTCCGGGAGTCCCTGTGGTTGACCAGCTGACTCCGCGGGATCTATGCCTCTGGCTCGCATCACACCATCGACCGCGTCAACTATAATCTCGCGAGTCGCGGCCGAACGTCCGTCGAGTAAGACAAACGGTAGGTCAAGAGCCTGAGCAATCTTGTTTGCCAGCAGGGTCTTACCAGTGCTTGGATTCCCTGTGAGAAGGTACGCCGAAGGTAGGTGCGGCGGGCGCCGGATCAGAGCATCGACGATATCGATCCTCAGTCGTTCGATGGCACCTGGGTTCCCAACCCAATCATCGAAGACATGCCCGACCCGGGAGTAGGCGGCTCGGAGTGCAGTCCCCTCAGGACCCTCGCCAGCGGCGATGGGAGGTGGTATCCACTGGACTGGCTCAGCGGGTTGTTCCCGAGCGACGGTCTGGACCGCGGCTGATGGAACATCGCTACCGCGCGGCGATTCTTCGATAACACGCGCTGAGATGACCTGATCCAACGGGGCGGCTGGCGGAGGTGGCGGGGCCGTCCCTGCGCACGCAGGGCACGCATGTCTAAGGAGAACAGTAAGGTCAGTCTTTGCCATTTCAATGGATGGGCTTGGCTGTCCCCTAAGGTGTAAGGTCCAGTCTGTCAGGTCCACCATCACGATGGGATCTGCAGGTGTGGTACGAATGCCATTGTAACTTGCCCCGGGATGATGAGCTAGAACCAACTTCTCGCACTCAGCCCGGCGGAATCTTCCGGAGAGTATGGCGTTTAAGACGCGGAGCTCGAAATCACCCCAAGTCTCATCCAGGCCGGGAGCGCCGTGCAAGAACGCTCCGGCGGCGAGACGTAAGCCGAGGTGAATCACCTCTGCGAGCAGCGTCCGCTCTGGCATTCCGTCAGGTTCGAGCGCAGCATCCAGCAGCGAATCTAGCTGTCGGGCCGACGCCTTGGCCTGTTCAACCCATTCTTGTGCTGTGGCGGGAGTTACGGCAGTTCCCCGGAACTTGCTTTCAATGGCCGTCGGTTTCACCCAGAGCTCTTCACCTGAGGGGCCGTCGCAGAAAACAAGGTGAAAGGCCACCAAATCGGCGTGCTCATTTGTCGGCGGCGAAACCTCAGGTAAGGTGAGCTCGGTTCCCTCTTCCTCCTCGTCAGTGGGCCGTTCCGCAACCTCTCGCGCCTCGGCGACAACCCGCCGGAATGTTTCGTGGAACGGGTCTAGCTGGAGAAGGAACCCCGCCGACGAAACTTTGCCGTCAGTGGAGAGGGTGTAATGGGGTAGAGGCGACAGTTGCCCCTGTGGGTACCAGAGCAAACGCTGGCACAGAAAGAGCCCGAACGCACCCTCCGCCCTCCGCCCCGTCTTGATGAACTCATCGCCGAGTGCAAGGCCGGCTTCACCGAGCTCTTTCAGGAGTTCAGTGCTGTTCAGTCCGCTTCCGATTAGGTACTGTTGGTTCAGCGTGTCGACGGCGCCGAGCAATACGGGGGACACCTGAGCCAGAATGAAATGCCCGTGGATTGGGGTTGGAGTCGTCCCACGGGTCCTTCCTGAGGCTCCGATATAGCGGCTGAAGAGCCGGTAGCTCCAAAGAGTCTGTCCAGGGTACGTGGAAGCGAATTCGATGAAGACCCTAGGATCTGCTAGAGATGCGCTGCAGACCTGCCACTTCGGGCCAGAAGGTGACAGGTCCACTCCCCACTCGAGCGCTCTCTGAACACCGCCCTCGAACGCGGTGAGCGCTCTGAGGAAGTCTCTGCCAAGAGAACCCGGCGCGGGGGGTTGGCTCGGAATCCCCGAGATAATCTGGAAGGTGGGCCCGGTCGGATCGCTTCTTGTGAGAGGCCGACGAATAGCCGGGTATTCAGGAGGACTCGACGCGACCGCGGTCCCGGAGTCTACGACCCCCGGATTGACTGGACGCGGAAGCGCCGCGACGTCAGCCGGCCCTTCAGCACTTTCGCGGAACCAACGGAGCGGAGGATTACCGTCGTAATCTGAGATTGAGACATCCACTCTTCTGGTATCCTGGACGGAGATGCCGCCAGGTAGGCCGCGCCCGACTTGAGTTGGTTCCTCGCCCGCTGAATCGTACAGGACTCGAGCCAGCTCTGAGTCAGTCTCCCGGGGCTGGCTATCGTCTGCTAGTCTAATCACTAGCGACCGTCGGGCGGGGTATGCGTCCAGGTACTTGGTCAGGGACTCACGCAATGCTTCCGGCTCCAAGCCGAGCGGACCAACGACTGGGTCTAGTCCGAAGGCCACCAGCCAATTCATGAAAGTGGAGTCAGGCACTCTCTGAGCGCTGTTAACCTCGCCCGCCGGCAGAAGGAGGCTCCAGTGCGGGTCGCCTGATGGAAACGCCAAACCAGGCTTGAGTTGCAGGTTCACGCCGAGAATCTTTCCCCAGCCGGGGACAGTCTGATCGAGGAGAAGTTGGCCAAGCGAGGTTCGCCAGCTCAAATCAACCCGACGGATAAGCAAACTCTGGACGAGGTGGAGTCGCGCAACGCTCAACGGGTGTAGCGGCCCGAGAAGCACGGCCGAGGGTTCATAAGCGCCGGGCCCGAACAAGATTACGGTATCTGCCGCGACGTGGTGGATTCTTAGGGGATCTTGAGGGGGGAGGCGATCCCCACGCTCGAGTAGTGCCTCGTATGCGATTAGATAGTTTTGGACGACTTGGGGGTCCAAAAGCCCGAAGAAACCCTGCCGCACCAGATTCACAGCTCTGGAGGCCGAAGTTCGATGAATGCTAGAATCGAAAGCGCTCTCGAGGGCCG
>JASHZW010000160.1 GCA_030042335.1 Nitrososphaerales archaeon | reverse complement strand
CGGTGCGCGTTCTGTTGATCATCGCTTCGATAGGCGCGTTCGGGGGCACCGGAGTGGGAATCTTCCCCTTGGGGCCGAGCGACTGACCGAGGATTCTACCGACCCTAGGCATTAGGGCCGTGTCTGCGAGAAAGAAATCGTACTGCCTTGCGAGCTTCTTGGCTTCCTTCTTGTTCCCAGCGAAGTTCTCGAGCTGGGACGGTTCCAGCGTACCGTCGACGCCTGTGTTCTTCGCCCTTAGCAGGAGGTCGCCGGAACCTATGAAGCAAATGGACGATCTGTGGGAACCAGGATGAGGAAGGTACACAGTCTCGTTGATGTTGAGGTCGGTCTTCTTCGGGTCGACCTCCTTAAAAGTTAGAATTGCTTCGAAGGACTCGGGGAACTTCCTTTCCTTGGACTCCTTACCCTTCTTGACGATGTCTGCGAGCTGTGCGCCTGAAAGCATGTTTTCTTCCTCCGGGAGAGACACCGCGCCTAGGGACCATTATTTAAACATCGAGAGCGAGAAGATCAGCCGAATCAGGCCTTCGCCTCGAAGGCCGTGATCGCCTTGTCCCACTTTCCTTCCTCGATCTGCTTCATGAACTGACGCGGGTCTTCGTTCTCGACCTTGAGACCGAGACTCACGCAGCTCCCCACCACTTCTTTGGCCGAGGATTTGATCGACTTGGCGTACGAGTCGTTGATCTTGATCTTTGCTATCCCAAGCACTTTGTCGAATGTAACGTTACCCACGAAGTCCACGTTGGGCTTACCAGAACCCTTGGCGATCCCTGCCTCCTTCACGAGGAGGGCCGAGGTCGTCGGTGTGCCGACGGAAACCGTGAATTTCTTTGTATCAGTGTCTACCTCTACCTTGACGGGAACCCTCATTCCCTTGAAGTCTCCGGTGATGCGGTTGATCTCGTTCACGATGGCGAGCACGTTCACACCGAGGGGTCCCAGCGCCGGGCCGAGGGGCTGTCCAGCCGTGGCTTCGCCACCAACTACCAGAACCGAGATCGTCTTGGTCTCCCCCATTTGCTATCACTTCTTGGCCTCTGGCTTCGCCTTCTCGACTATCTTCAAGTAAGCAGCGTCGACCGTCACGGGGAGTTGATAAGGTGTATCCAGAAGGACGACAGTCACCTCTTGCTTCGCCGACTCTATCCTCGATATCTTCGCACGCATGGTCTTGAAAGGACCAGCCACAATCTCAACGATGTCACCATCGGAGAGCTCGGCCACCATCGACTTTGTGACGAGGAACTTCTCTATGTCCTGGAACTGCATCATGCCAGGAATCTTGCTCCTGACGTGCTTGAACCCCTGTATGCTCTCGTCGACGACCTGCGAGTTCGGTGCCTCGAAGAGCACGTATCCCTTCCAGGTGTCGAGGGCGAGGATGGAGTAGATGGGCTTCTTCTTCTGCATCGCCTTGTTAGCGACGAAGGTCGCCACTGTCCTCTCCTGACCCCCTGTCGTCTTGACGGGATAGATGGAACTTTGCTTTTGTTCTGACAACAACATTACTCCGGTTTAGCCGAAAATCGAAGGCAGTGCCACCGAGACGAACTTTATGAGGAAACCGAGCGTCCCGACGACGGCTACTCCCATCAGGACGAGCTTCAAATAGAGCATGAACTGCTCTCTGTCGCTCTTCTTCGAGAGCCGGATTACCGACGCCATTGACTTGAGAAACTCGCGAGTCCCCATCCCCAATAACCTCTTTTTGCGCGCCAGTGAAGTGACCTGTTTATAAAACTAACCCAAGGCGCCTGGGTCAGAAGGCGGTATGGAAGCCAGCCCACGACCCACAACTGTGCTCGTCACGTCAACGAAGGACACCGCATCGACTACCATAGCCAGAGGGCTTACGAAGAACCATCCGTTCGAGTCTACCAAGATCATGTTCATGGGCAGACCTCTGCTCCAGTACGGGCATCTTCTGCTCGCGACGGTCGATACAGAATTGGTGGAGCCGCCAGACCTTGACACCTACTTCAATCCGCACGCATACATATTCCTCTGCAGGCATCGGGCCGAGTCCAAAATCCCGTCGTTGACCGTTCACACGACGGGCAACTTCACCGATATGCCATATCTGGGAGGAGAACCCAGGGAGGTGGGCAGGGTGGATCCCGACCTCCAGAAGAACTACATGATCGCCCTGAAGAAGCGAAGCAAGGAAATCGAGGGCTACGAAGTGACTATCGAGGCCACGCACCACGGGCCCACATCGCTTCAGAAGCCCGTACTCTTCGTCGAACTCGGTTCATCGGAGGATCAGTGGGGCGACGAGCACGCAGGCGCCGTGATAGGGGACGCGCTCGTCGAGTCGCTGACCTACGGGAAGTCCTGGGACAAGGTTGCCATGGCCTTCGGGGGGACCCACTACCCTGCCAAGTTTAACGACGTTCTGCTGAACAGCGACATTGCGATCACGACAACAGTCGCCAAGCACTCTCTAGAGGGCGTGGATAGTGCCATGTTTGGGCAGATAATACAGAAGACAACCAAATTCCCCCGTTTCGTGGCAATCGACTGGAAGGGCATGGGAAGCTATAAGGACAGGATCGTCGGGTTGGCGAAACAGTTCTCCCTTGAGATCGTGAAGCTGTGAGGCTCGCACGCGGTCAGCCGAGCAGCAGGTCCACGAAGGCCGTGGGGTCAAACTTCTTCAGGTCCTTGAACTCCTGTCCGATCCCAAGGAACATGATGGGCCTCTCTGTAACATAGGCGATAGACAGCGCCGCCCCTCCCTTCGTGTCCGCATCGACCTTGGTCAGGATTGCCCCGTCAAAGTCGGTGTACTTCCTGAACATCTGCGCCTGGGATATCGCATCGTTGCCCGCCAGCGAATCGCCGATAAAGATTTTCAGGTTAGGACTGACGACTCTCACTATCTTGCCCATCTCTTCCATGAGGTTCTGATTGGTCTGCATGCGCCCGGCAGTGTCAACTATCAGGACGTCTATATGATGGGATTTGGCGTAGAGAACTCCATCCCTGGCTACGGCGGCAGGATCTGCCCCGTACCTCTGTGCGATGACCCTGACCGACATCCTGTCTGCGTGCTGGGTGAGTTGCTCGATCGCCCCGGCCCGGTGAGTGTCACCCGCCGCGACCGCCACGGAGAAGCCGTTCTGCTTCAGAAAGTACGCGAACTTGGCTACGGTCGTGGTCTTTCCGGTCCCGTTTATTCCAAGAAAGAGCACGACGAATGGCTCCCCCTTCTTCTTGGCTGCCTCGGTGAGCGCCAGAATATCTACACTGCCCGCCTTCTTGAAGACCTCGAGGACGGAATCGCGCAACCTTGTCTGGACCAGGTCACCGATGTTCTTTGAGCGCTCGACGCTGGTCCCTGTGAGCTGGTTTCTCAGGTCGTTTGTGAGCTTCTCGACGACTTCTTGGGCTACATCGCTCTCCAGGAGAGTCAGCTGGAAATTGAACAGGACATCGTCGATGTCCTTTGACGAGAGCTTCTTCTCCGAGACTACTTTGGTAAGAGAGGAGAAGGCTTGCCTGAGCTTCTCGAACATAGGGGATCCCTAGCCCTGCTTGTTCACTATGGATTGAAGGGCCCTTCTGTCGGAATCCAGTCTCTGCGCGATCTGGTTCCGCTGGGAGACGATGGCCACTATACTCTCCTCTAGCTCCTTCGCTCTGGCCTCCATAAACTTGGACGCATAGTCCCTGCTCTTCTCGACGACCACGTTGGCGCCGACGTTGAGGAGCACCTTGTCGGAGTTCGGGGGAGAAGAGCGTATCAGGACCGCGCCACCAATTGGGATGAGCACTTCATCGCTCTTGGAGGAACCAAGTCCCGCGAGCGTCTCGATGGAAGCCCTTGTCTCGATAAGGACTCTCTCGAGGAGATTCTGTCGGCTGGCAAGTTCGTTGAAAGTGTTCTCTAGCACTCTAATCTCTGCGACTAGGTTGTTTACTGTCTCCTCGTCATCGCTCAAGCGGAAATCAGTTCGAGGCAGTCGGGCCCCTTTTTTAAGACTAGTGTGGGGTCACACCTTTAGGGCCTTGGTGAGGAATATCAGCTCCGGACCCGTCGTGAGGTTTCCCACAACCGCGTTCTCGGAGTTCGCCACAAGTCCCGAGGACAGGAAGGGGATCCCTCCATTGACGGAGGCTGGATAGGCATCGACCCCGAACACCTCGCCCACGCGCTGGACCTCCTGCTCTGTGAGCTTGGGATAGACGGCAGCCCCTCTGTTGGTCGCGACTGTGAGCGCCCCCACCTGGACATAGTCGTTGATTGTCAGTTTGTGTACCTCCACATCGAGGACGTCTTTCACTTGCGAGACCGCCTTCGCGTCCAGTATTGGCGAGACCACGGCTCCCCGGTCATTGGCGGCGACCAAGTTCCCGACCGCCGTGTACTTGGAGTCGAATCTGGTCACCGGCAGGCCCGTCTTCGAGCTTATCTCCTTCACCTCATAATCCTCCACCATTCTTGAGACGATTATCCCCTTGTTGTTCATCGCTGTCAGGGGTCCGAGGAGCCTGGTCTCCTCGATGGAGACGAAACAGGGCGTTACCTTCAGTTCCTCGGCCAGCTTGTCCGATTTTGTGCTCGCCATGCCCTTCGGGGCGAGCAGGAACTTATCGTTGGCGCGGAGGAAGATGCCTACGTTGGGGCTCCGGTAAATGTCTACCAGGTAAAGACCCATTAGGATGACTCTGCTTCGGGGGCGAGACGTACCGAAACGACCCCTTCGTCGTCCCTCTCCATCTCCAGTTTTATCCTTCTGGGAGGGTTCTCTATGCCGCGGGACCACAGCTTCTGGTTGACCTCCACCTCGATTTTCACTTCCGTCGCCTTCATGTGCCGGGTGGTGAACTCCCGGATCAGTCTTACTGCGACTTTGGCCCTCCTGTACTTTG
>JASHZW010000159.1 GCA_030042335.1 Nitrososphaerales archaeon | reverse complement strand
ATGATAGCGATTGCGAGGGCGCTCGTTACCGATCCACCGATTCTGCTCATGGATGAGCCGACCGAATCATTGGATCCGGTTATGTCAGATATGGTGCTGGAGCTACTGAGAGGAGACAACATGACGAAAGGAAGAACTGTAATCGTCACGTCGCACGACAAGAACCTCTCTAGCATTGCGGGTAGAACCATAAGGCTGAAGAAGCGCTTGGCACCTTGAAGTAAGGTGTGAACCCCAACGTACAGAAGGAAGAGAGGATACAGTCACGCGGCGGACACGGCAACATTGCGGCGCTATTGCTCTCGATTCTATAACCATATGCCACCGCAAGAACCTTGGTCTCCCCGCAGGTGTCAGCTTTGGTAAGAATGGCATTCAAAAGTTGTTATCAACATATTTAGGCTCGGAGGTCGCATGTTTTCCCGACCCAACGCATATAATCTAATCTTTTGTAGACACAAGAGCTGGGTGCTTAGAAGCTACGCCAAACGAGTTTTCTGGTGACGGCATCACTCACCTCTTCACGCCGCAGGAGGCGTCGAGGTTGCTGCCTGATGTCAAGATCAAACTCAAGGAGATAATGGAGAGGAAGAAAGTAGCCGACATCCTGAAGAGCGACATAGAACGCTATGCCCTGGTAGGCTTCGACACGCCTGAGCTAACAGAAAAGAACCAGGAGCTAGATGTGGTCGTCAAGGACATGATGTCCCGAGTGTCCGAGCTTGAGGACTTCGGTCTGAAGGTACGTGACATCGACACGGGGCTGGTAGACTTCCCTGCGATGCGGTTCGGAAGCACGGTCTTTCTGTGCTGGCGCTACGGCGAGTCTGATATCGAGTTCTGGCACGCCTCGAATGAGGGCTTCAACGGCAGGAAGTCCTTGAACGCGCAGATAATATCCCCGTAGACTCCGACATTGGTTAAGGTTTTGTAGCAGTCGGTAGACGGCTACATCATGAAAACGGAGCGAGAACTGGCTGAGGGTGACAATGCCCCCGATTTCACGCTGCCTTCTTCGGCTGGCGAAAAGGTGAAGCTCAGCTCTTTGAAAGGAAAGAACGTCGTCCTGTATTTCTACCCCAAGGATGACACTCCCGGATGCACAAAGGAGGCCTGCTCCTTCAGGGATAACCTCCCGAAGTTCGAAAATCTCGACGCCGTGATCCTCGGGGTCAGCAAGGACTCCTTCGATTCACACCAGAAGTTCATCCAGAAATACGGGCTCAACTTCACCCTCCTCAGCGACGAGGAGCTGAAGGCCCACAAGCTGTACGACACATGGAAGGAGAAGAGCATGTACGGAAAGAAGTATTGGGGGACGGACCGGTCCACTTTCGTCATCGACAAGAACGGGAAGATCAAGAGGATATTCAGGCATGTCAACGTCGACGGACACGAGAAAGAGGTTCTAGAGGCACTACAGTCGGCGTGAGCAGCGGTTGGGATCCGTCCTAGCCGGAGCAAGGGCCGGCGCGGCAGCCAGCCTCTGTTTCGCCGCATTGGTCTCGGTTTTCAACCTCCTGCTGCTCTACTCATACAAGACCCAAATCCTTGTCTATCTGGCGCAGACCTACCCATCGACCTGTCCCGCCACAGCGACGTCCTCGACGAGCGGGTCGGCGGAGTCTTGCTTCGCAGAAATAATCGTCAACGGTATCCCTACGGCAGACTTTCTGAGGGTCACGGTAATCGGGATGATCTTCGCCGTTGTCATCGGTGTATACTTTGACCAGCTGCCCGGGAGGACCTACCTCAGTCGCACGTTGCTCGCGTCATTGATTATGCTGGTCGGCATGCTCTTCCTGGGCCTCTATGGTCTCGTCGAGGACGAGACCCAGGCTCTGCTAATGATACTGTTCCAGTCAGGTTCCGCCTTCCTGTACGCGGTTATCCTCGCGCGCTTGTACCGCCGGTTCACTCGGGAGGTTGAGTTCCAGACAACGAACAAATCGACCAAAGTGATGGTCGATAGGCGCGACGTCACTGGGAAGAAGAGGACCTTCGCCATGAACTCCAACCACAAGCTCGAGCTCGCCGATGAGCAGGCCGCCTTCAGAGGCTGGCTGGTGAGCGGAGGGCTGACAGTTAAAGAGCCCAAAGAACAGAAGACCACGTTCCGGGTAACAGGAGACGGCCTGCTGAAGGTCCGATGAGGCTCGACTCGCGTCGAATTGGCTTTCTTCTTCCGCCGATTGATATATACTAGCCAGCCGGCCAGACTCTATGCTTCGGCTTAGGTTGGAAATCGACGAAGGTTACTGTCTCAAGACCCAGAACCATGTATCGTGCTGCAACAGCCGCAATCACGTTTGCTACCGCTGCGGTATGTTCCTCGGAAGGTGCGACTGCCCGCGTCTGGGGTCTCCGCTCGACTATTGAACGGTCGTCTTGTCTTCGACGGCGAAGATTTCCACGAGGGCTCTGAACCCCCTCTTGGTGTAAAACCTGACGGCTATCGCGTTCTGCGCGGGGAACTCAGCAACGACCATCTCAGCTCCCAGCGCCTTGAGCCTCTGCGATGCCCGTGAGATTATCTCCCTGCCCACGTCCATCCTGCGCACTTCAGGCAGGATGTAAAAGTCCGTGATTGCACCCTCCTTCGCCGGCAGGTAGAACAGCCTGTCTCTTATCTCCGCCCGGAGCACGCCGACCACCTTGTGGCCCCTCGTCGCCACTAGGATGAGCTTGTCCTTCGACCCAAGAGAGTCCGAAAGGTAGCTCACCGCGCGCTGCCGCGCGTCTTCAACGACCTTGAAGAGCGGGTCGAACTCCCCGTTCAGCTTCTTCATCCTCACGATAAGTTCTGCCGCTTCGCTGACGTCTCCCACCCTTGCCTCCCTGACCACGAGTTCTTCCAACTTCTCCGTCACCTTGCCGATTCCCAGTCTTGGGGAAGTGGCTGTATTATCCCCTTCTCTATCAAGAACGACGTCACTTTCCTGGCCCTTTCCATTGTGCTCCGTGCGCTGGTGAGGAGTTCGTCGCGGCTCCTTGACTTCCTCGCGAGACCCTCGCGCTGGGCCTGTTCGCCTATCGTGGCGGCTACGCTCGGAAAGACGCCCCAGTCGAGCATGTTCGG
>JASHZW010000158.1 GCA_030042335.1 Nitrososphaerales archaeon | reverse complement strand
TGAGGCGATCATGGAGGCCGCGGAGTCTGGCATGGGCAGGCCGATACACCAGCTGAGACAATGAAGACCGTCCTCTTGGACCTCGGAAGGAGGCCCTACCAACAGGTCTGGGAGCTCCAGAAGTCGCTCGTCGAAGCGAGGAACCTAGGCGCGGCCCGGGACACGCTCATCCTCGTCGAGCACGACCACGTCATCACTCTAGGAAGGAAGACGAGCCCGGAGAACTTCAGACCACAGAACGTCCCGGTCTTCCAGGTCGAACGCGGTGGTGACGCGACCTACCATGGCCCGGGACAGCTCGTGGGATACCCGATAGTAAAGATGGACGTTCCGGACGTAAGGCGGTTCGTCCGGTCGCTCGAGGAAGTCCTAATCTTGACCTGTAGGTCTTTCTCGATCTCCGCGGAGAGGAACGAGGGCCATCCAGGTGTGTGGGTAGGAGGGAAGAAGGTCGCATCCATCGGCGTCGCCGTGACCAACTGGGTGACCTACCACGGCTTCGCGCTAAATGTCAACACGGACATGAGCTACTTCCAGCTCATCCGGCCATGCGGCATGGACCCCGATACGATGACCTCCATGGAGGCGATCTTGGGTGTTCCCGTCGAGACCCGCCGTGTGAAGCTTGAGGTGGAGAAGAACTTCGCAACAGTCTTCCAGACGGAGCTCGTCTGCTCCGATGCGCCGGTCATACGATAAAGATAAGTAGGATTGGGGCTTGCGAAAACGCCTTGACAGTACAGGCTCCCAAGGTTACGTATGTTACTCTGTTTGCTGACGAAAGCATCCATCCAAAATATGAGGCCGCGGTAAAGAAGTTCTCCAAGTCGCTCGGAAAACACTACCAGATGCATATCGGTGACGAGAGCATCACCTCGAAGGACGGCGAATTCGCTGTGCGCAGCCCAATCGATACCTCGATTGTGGTCGCCTACTTCCCTCTGGGCGGAAAGAAACACGCGAAGATGGCGGTTGATGCAGCCAACGAGGCCTTTCCTGGCTGGGCCTCTACCTCCTGGAAGCACCGCGTCAAGGTTCTGCTCAAGACCGCAGAGATAATGGACGAACGCAAGTTCGACATCGCTGCCGCGATCACGTACGAGGTCGGCAAGATCCGGACCGAGGCACTCGCCGAGGTTTGGGAAGCGATAGACGCCATCAAGGTCTTCGCCCGCTCGATGGACGAGAACGACGGCTACATCAAAAAGATGGGGCCCGGCGGTCCTGGTGAAGACTGCAGGATGGTGATGAAGCCCTACGGCGTGTGGCCTGTGATCTCCCCATTCAACTTTCCTTTCATGCTTCCGAACGGCATGGCCAGCGGAGCGCTGATAACGGGTAACACAGTCATCCTGAAACCGACAAGCGCAGCTCCGCTCACGGGCCTGATGCTCTATAACGTGTATCGGGATGCGGGTGTTCCCGCCGGTGCTGTCAATTTCGTTACCGGCCCCGGCCAGAACTACGAGAAGCAGTTTACGAGGGACCGCCGGGTCGCAGGAATAGCGTTCACCGGTTCTCTAGACGTGGGCATGAGACTGTACTATGATTTCGAGAGGAGCCAGCCTTGCGTTAAACCCGTCGTAATGGAGCTCGGGAGCAAGAACCCCGCCGTAGTGACCGCCAAGGCCGACATCGACAAGGCTGTCGAGGGTGTGGTCAGGTCTGCCTACGGATACTGCGGACAAAAGTGCAGCGCGGCTTCCAGAGTCTACGTCCACCGCTCGGTCCGTAAGAAGTTCCTCGCAGCGCTGAAAGAGCGTATAGAAAAGATCGACGTGACAGACCCAAGAACCAAGGCCGCGTTCATGGGACCAGTGGTGAACGAAGGCGCAATCGCGACCTTCGAGGACGCCGTCAAGAGCGCCGAGAAGAAGGGCAAGATTCTCACCGGCGGAAAGAGGCTCACCAAGGGGCTCTTCAAGAAGGGCTACTATGTGCAGCCGACCGTGGCCATCGACCTTCCGAACAGGCACAAGCTCTTCAAGGAGGAGCTCTTCGTCCCGTTCCTCGTGGTGGGTGACTTCAAGACGCTCGACGAGGCACTCGACAAAGCCAACGACACAAAATACGGGCTCACCGCGGGAATATTTAGCGAAGACCCGGACGAGGTCAGGACATTCATGAACCGCATCCAGTTCGGCGTCGTCTACGCCAACAGGAGAGGAGGAGGCACCACGGGTGCCTGGCCCGGAGCGCAGACCTTTGTGGGCTGGAAGGCGAGCGGCGCGACGGGGAAGGGGATAGGCGGTCCCAACTATCTGCTGTCCTACCTTCGAGAGCAATCGCAGACCATAGTCACGGAGTAGCGCGAAAGTGGCCGTCGCGGCCGCGCGTAGCGGAAGAAAACGACGGCTCGCTCCGTTTGCAGGATGTGAATACTCCTGACGCTTGCTGGAAGGAGTCTCGCAGTAGCTTTCCCTGACACAGTGCTCGAAGAGCACGACTCCCTCAGAGAGAAGACGGCGAAGATAGGCCAGATAGCAAGGACCTGCTCGATTTTCGGCGTAGACACCATCGAGATATTCCGAGACCCGCGCGGGAATGGTGAATCGGGTCTCATACGTCACGTCCTCGAATACCTTGAGACGCCACAGTATCTGAGGAAGCGCCTGTTCCCGCTCGACGATTCGCTCAGGTTCGCCGGCCTGCTCCCACCGCTGCGGATACCCTCTCACAAGCCCAAGGTGCCTCTTGGGAAGATAACGAAAGGAGAGATCCGCGAAGGCGTCGTCCTCCCTGGCGAAAGCGTCGCAGATATCGGCCTCGACTCACCTGTGACACTCAATCAGAAGCTTGAAGGAGGCAGACGAGTGACGATAAAGATAGTCTCGATATCTCCGTTTGTAGGTGTCCCAATAGAGCGCTCCGAGTCCTCCGAGTACTGGGGCTACACGGTGGACGTGTGCTCCGTGGAAGAGGTCACGGCCGACAAAAGATTCGGGATGAAGGTCGCCACATCCAGACTCGGTGTCCCCCTTCGCGAATGTCTTCCTCGACTCAGGACCGGATTCGGCAGCTCGAGGGGGATCATGTTGATCTTCGGCTCGCCCTCGAGGGGACTCTTCGATATGATAAGGAACCTCGAAGAGAAGGTGGGGTTCGTGGTCAACCTCTTCACCGAGCAAAGCGTAGTTACCGTGAGATCCGAGGAGGCGATGGCCTCGGCCCTCTATCTGTTAGAGATTCTGGGCGTGCTGGAAAATACGAAAGTTTAAAGGCTGAAGGAAAATCGGGGGTCACTCCACAGTGCTTTAGCTTGGGCCATAGGAAGCATTCTGCACCTAGAAGAGGCAGCCTCGCATACCGACCTAGGGGTCGCGCCGGTAGCTTCGTCCCCTCGGTACACACCTGGCCCAAGATTTCCACTAACACTCCGATGCTTCTCGGTTTCCCCGCTGTCAAGGTCGCGACGATGCACAGCATCTCTCTCGACGACCGCGAGAAGACTCCCAACTTCGGCAAGCCACTCTTCAACCCGACCAGCGTCCTCGCGGTACCTGAAGTGGCCATCGTCGGTGTGAGGCTCTACAGCAGGGAGAACGGTGCCGACAAGGCAGCCGGTGAAGTGTACGCAAAGACGCTCCCGAAGGGGGTCGAGATCAAGACCTCGATGGACCCTGAGAAGTTCGCGGAGACGTGGAAAGACAAGCTATCCGGCGTGGTGAGGGTCTCAGCACTCGTATCGATAACGCCCAGCGACACCGGCATCTCGCAGAAGAAGCCCATAGTCTTCGAAGTCGGAGTGGGAGGTGGTGACACCGCGGCCCAGTTGGACTATGTCATGAAGCTGCTGGGGAAGGGAGTCAAGTTCTCCGAGATATTCAAGGCAGGCACCTACGTCGATGTCATAGGAATCACCAAGGGCAAGGGCTTCGAGGGCCCTGTCACCAGGTTCGGGATCAAGCGCAAGCAGCACAAGTCCAGGAAGAGCGTCAGAGCCGTCGGCGTGATAGGGCCCTGGCACCCTGCGGCAGTCATGTACACGGTCGCGAGGGCAGGACAGATGGGCTTCCACCAGCGCACAGAGACCGGTAAGAGAATACTCGCGATCTCAAACCCGAAGGATGCACCGATAACCCCGAACGGTGGTTTCGAGCACTTTGGGGAGGTGCGCACAGATTACGCTTTACTGAGAGGGACTGTACCGGGGAGCAACAGGAGAGTGGTCGTCGTCAGGTACCCGGTGAGGGCCGTCAAAGGCAAGACGACGCCAGTGCAGGTACTCGAGCTGAGTACGCGGATAGGCAGATGACTTCATGGCCAAGATACTTGATCTGAAGGGCGAAGCGACAGGTGAGGTCGACCTTCCGGAGGTCTTCCTGCGTCCCCTGCGCCCTGATATCATCCACAGAGCCTTCTGGATACTGAGATCGCACGGCCTGCAGTCGTACGGACGTGATCCGATGGCCGGAGAAAGGACCAGCGCTGAGAGCGGATGGCCGCCGACCGGCAGAGGGATTTCGAGGGTTCCGAGAGTGAAAGGCGAGCGGAGCCGCAGGTCCGGACAAGCGGCAGGCGTCGCAAGCGTGGTCGGAGGGAGGCTCGCGCATCCACCCAGGTCGGAGAAGGCAATCTACAACAAGATCAACAAGAAGGAGAGGCGGCTCGCACTTGAGACAGCAATCGCGTTCACGGGCAATGCCAACGCCGTCGAGTGGAGGGGTCACCGAATCGGGAACGCGGAATTCCCCCTCGTCGTCACGGACGACATAGAGACGATACCGAAGACGGCAGAGCTCGCTTCTGCGTTGGAGGCGATGGGGCTGAGCGACGAGCTCAAACGCCTCGTCAAGGGAGTCAAGCGTCGCTCAGGAAAGCCGAGAATGAGGGGAAGGGTCTACAAGGAGCCAATCGGCCCCTTGATTGTGGTCACAAACGACCGGGGAGTCGGACGGGCCGCCGATAGCATTCCCGGGGTGAAGGTCGTCTCGGTGGACGATGTCAGCGTGCTGGACCTCGCGCCTGCGGGGGTGGCGGGCCGTCTCACGCTGTGGTCGCAGTCCTCTCTGGATGCGCTCAAGGCAAAGGAAAAGGAGGTCGAGATGAAAGTTGAGGCTTGAGGACGCGCAGAAGGTCGTAATCCGGCCTTACATCACGGAAAGGACCTTCGAACAAATCGAGCGCGAGAACAAGCTCTGCTTCATAGTCAACGATGCTGCCTCCAAGACTCAAATCGCAAACGCGGTAGAGGTGCTCTACGAGGTCGAGGTGAGGAGGGTCAACACGACAAGGACTCTCATCGGGAAGAAGGCTTTTGTACGCTTGGCCGAGGAGCATTCCGCGGCAGAGCTAGCGACTAAACTGGGCCTGGTGTAAGAATTTGGGAAAGCGTATTCTACAGAGACGCAGGGGCAAGGGCGGCAGTCAGTTCCGCGTATCCGGAAGGGGTAAGATTGCACCTGTACGCTATCCTAACCTAAGGACGGAAGGTGAAGAGAAGCTAACGGTGAGGGCAATCCTGGACGAAAGAGGACGGACGGCACCATTGGCGCAGCTCGAACACTCGGCCGGCGAAATTTCCTACATCCCGGCGGTGAGCGGGCTCTCCGTGGGAAGCCAGATTGGCCTGGGTCCAGCAGCAAAGCCATCCACAGGCAACATCCTGCCGCTCGGCAAGATCCCTGAGGGCACCAGGATATCCAACATAGAACTTAGAGTCGGGGACGGCGGAAAGCTGGTGCGGGCATCAGGAGGCTCGGCTATTCTCTTCTCGAAGGGGAATGGCAGGGCAATACTCAGGCTTCCCTCCGGCAAGAGCATACTCGTCGACGACAAGTGCAGGGCCTCGATTGGCGAGATAGCAGGCGGAGGAAGGCTCGAGAAGCCGTTCCTGCGCGCAGGCCCCAGGCACCATGCGATGCAGGCATCAGGAAAGATGTACCCGAGAATGAGGGGCATCGCCATGGCCGTGGTCTACCACCCGTTCGGCGGCGGAAGGCACCAGCACCCTGGCAAGTCCACCAGTACTTCGAGGAACGCTCCGCCCGGCAGGAAGGTAGGGCTTATCGCGCCGAGAAAGACCGGGAGGAAGAGGTTGGCAAGGGTGAGCACGGAGGTCAAGTAGATGCCGAAAGAGTTCAGGTATCGCGGTTACACGGTAGAGCA
>JASHZW010000157.1 GCA_030042335.1 Nitrososphaerales archaeon | reverse complement strand
TGGACTTGGATCTGTCTGATGGCTAGGTCCAACCTCGGCTTGAGTGGACCCGGGTTCCGGACGGAGTCACGAACGCGCGTCGTGAGTCCCTGTGAGTTAGTTTTCTCCCACTTGCTGGAAAAAGTGCTCATGGGCCTCAATATCGGGAAGATGCGGATAAAACGCCGGCGTCACCGGGATGGCTGTCACCGCGGTGACAGAGGCCGCGGCGACAACGAATCTTGACGGGAAGGTTCACCAAAGGTGACACCGGGTCTTATCGTCGCGCCCGAGCATCTTGGACAAGGTGGCCTCGGGAACGACTGGGGGAAGCTCATTTTCGATGAGGTTCGCGAACGAGTCACGAGACCTCGCGCTGGGTCTGCAGGGCTTCGGGCTGACGGAGTACGAGGCGAAGGTGTACGTCGCACTGCTCTCGAACGGCCCCAGTACGGTCAACCAGCTCCAATACGCCGCGGCGGTCCCCCGAACGAAGGTCTACCAGGTGTCCCAGCAGCTCGCCAGGAAGGGGGTCCTAAGGGAGCTCGAGGGGAAGCCGGTGAGGTTCGAGGCGCTGCCTCCGGAGGTGTTCCAGAACGCCCTGAGCGAAAGGGAGCACAACATAAAGTCCCTCAGGAGGGTGATGAACTCCCTGAAGAAGGTGAGGGAGAGGAACATCATGCCTCAGGATTCGGTCGAAGAGAGGTATCTTTCACTCGGGTCCCAGAGCGTGCTCATCAAGCTCAAGGAGGCCATCCTCGGTTCGCAGCACAGCATCAGGTGTATCGTGGACGGTTGGGGATTCCACCTCATACAAGAATGCACGGAGGAGCTGGAGACCGCGTGCAGGCAGGACGTCGAGGTCAGGGTGATCTCCTCGGTGCCTCCCGCGCTGCCCACCTTCCCGTTCGCCTCATCGAGGATGAAGATACGCTATGGGAAGCACATGCAGGGACGCAGTGCGTTCATCATAGACAGCACGGAGGTGGTGATAGTAAACAGCCAGACAGGCCGGGGTTTCCAGTTCACGCTCAGTGAGCTCAGGGGGGTGGTCGGCGATGACCTCTTCTCTGAGTTCTGGCGCGGTTCGACGGGGAGCAGGACGCTGGCCGCCGCGTCCAACACGGACAACCTGCAATTCCTCGTGGACAGCCAGAGGATGGGCAAGCTCTTCGTCGAGGCGGTTTCCAGGGCCGTGAAGGACGACAGACTGATCGAGGAGATAGGGCAGCAGTTCCTAAGCATAATCTGGGAGAAGGTAGACCCGAAGATCAAGCAGGAGAGCTTCGAATCCTCTGTGAACCTGATCGTCGCACTGATGCAGGAGGAGCTGGGAGAGGAGACGACCGCGGAATACGACCCCCTCACACGCATCTTCAGGCTCGAACTACCCGGGTATCAGGAGGGCACGCCCACGTCGGCCTGGTACTTCGCCCTGGCTGGCCTGCTGAAGAATGCCGGTGTCAAGAACGAGCTTCTGCACGACATGCCGTTCCCCGAGGCGAGGAACCGCATAATCCAGAGGAAGTTCGCAGCGAGCAGCTAGTCGACTGCGGCCCAGACGAGGACGGCGATCAGCATCAGGAAGCCTCCCGCTATACCGGCCAGCACTGCGTCGGCGATGTCCTGGTTCGCGCCGAAGCCGGCGATCAGGTCAGCGAACGAACCCCGGAGCAGCCACGCTAGGAAGCCGAGCACGTAGCCGAAGAGCGCAAATCCTAGGATGATCGTCTTCCTGCCCATCTTGCCGCCTACTGGCTCTTGAGTGCCGGATACGTAATAAACTCTGGGTTCGGAGTCTCTTTCTGGACGCGCGGTTTCATGGTCGCCCGGCGCCGGTCATAGCCTGCGAGTCGGCGCCTCACCCACGGGACCCCCAATCTGGACGTTGCCTCCACCGCAGAGATTGCGACCGCCACCCAGAACAGAAGGTCCTCCCAAAGGTGCATCCAAACCACAGTACCAAGATAGAATCCCAACGCAGAGACTCCTCCCACCATCAGGTCCTCGGTCAGATGCCAGGGGATGGGCCAGCCCCATTCGAACGCTCCCCAGCCCTCGGGCCTGACGACGTTCCCCGTAAGGAAGAGGAGCACCAAGGCTAACGCGAAAGCGACCGGAACCAGGACCACTTCCCTTGGCGCCTTGGGCATCGGAAAGATGTCGTTACGCTGCAATCTAAGTCTTCGCCCCTGGAGCGGGAGCGTCTCGCGCTGGCTTCCGAATGGAGCGCAAGTCTTGGCACGATTATCAAACACCTTACTCGCGGTTATTATACCGCGACGGAGACCGCTGGCCGGTCCGCTCACATTTGCAGCCAATCCGAGCCGCTCGGGACTTGGGATAGACGGACGATGGGTATGAGCGCCGGCGCGGCCGTCATTCTCTTCTTTGCCATCGTCTGCTTCCTGGCTGCCTACTACCTCTACAAGGACCTCGGCAGCAGTTTCGGCGACGAGGCTCTGCTCGTGGGGATGCTGGGCATACTGTGGTTCTTCCTCAGGGTCAAAAGGACGAATTGAAGCGAGCCCAGAAGGGTTAACAGACAGAGGAAGGCGACACGGGGAGTTGACACGGGAAGAGGAGTTCGCGTTCATCTCGGACGTGCACTCCAACCTCGAGGCGCTCACGGCGGTCCTGGACGACATAGGAGGGTTGAGCATATTCTGCCTCGGCGACACCGTGGGCTACGGCGCCTCGCCGAACGAGGTCATCGAACTCCTGGTGCAAAGGCGCGCCACGATGATCATGGGGAATCACGACCGCGCCGCGCTGTCTGCGAGCCCGACCGCGTTCAACGCCCGGGCGGCCGTCGCAGTCATGTGGAACTCGAGACAGCTCACCGACGAGAACAGGCAGTTCCTTCAGTCCCTACCGAGAGAAAGGAAGCTGGTCCTGTCCGATGTCCCGGTCTACATGACCCATGGCAGCCCCGACGACAACCTCGGGGAGTATGTCTATCCGGTGACGCACTCGGACATGTTCGACCATTACCTGAGGAAGCTGGAAGTGAAGGTCATCGCGCTGGGGCACACGCACCTCCCGTTCTCGGTGGCCGATAGGGAGGGCATCGTCTTCAACCCGGGTTCGGTTGGGCAGCCGCGCGATGGCGATCCCAGGGCGTCCTACGCCATACTCACCATCAGGGACGGGAAGGCGACGGTCGAGCACCACAGGAAGGGCTACGATATCGAGGCCAGCGCGAAGAAGATCATAGAGGCAGGGCTCCCCCGGTCGCTGGCCGAGCGGCTCTTCGTCGGCGAGTGAGGCTCAGGACACGTCGATGTATATCGGCCGGCCGTCCAGCTCGTCCTCTTCCCACTCGCCGTCCTCGGTCTTATCGGGCAGCACCTGGGCCTCCTTCACGCGCACCAGGTAGCCGAGCTCTTTCTCTAGCGGCTTGAGCAGAGAGGTCATCTCCTCATCAAGACCCGCGACCCGAGCCTTCGCAAGTATGTCCGTCGGAGAGTACCCCCTGGCCTTGCGGAGCGCCTGCAGCCTGCGGGCCACATCTCTCATCAGCCCTTCCGCGATGAGCTTGTCGTCCCTCACCTTCTCTACGGCGACGAGGACCTGTCCCCTCGCGACGGCTTCCCAGTCGCCTGTGCCCTTGATGTTGAGGTCGTAGAGGTCCGCCGGGACGTCGAGCTCCTGCTGCTCTATCGTGACCTTGGGCGGCTTTCCTCCTTGGTGCACGTCCCAGGCGGCGTCGCCCCGGATCGGCCTGAGGGCCCGTGAGACCGCGTTCGACTTCTCCTTGTATAGCGTGCCGATTCTCGACCGGTTCGGGGTCAGCTCGAAGATTATGGGCAGCTCGGAGACCGAGTTCACGACCGAGACGCGCTTGACGTTGCAGAGGAGGGCTATCAGGTCCTTGGCTTCGACAGCTAGGGCAGTCTCCTTGGCGGGCACCCTGAGCATGAGCTCCCTGAGCGGCCAGCGCCTCTTCAGCTTGGCCTTCATCCTCGCGGCGTTGCAGGCACCCTCGGCCTCAAGGGCGAGGTCGACCAGTTTGCGGTCGTGGCTCGCGCTCTCGGGGATGGCCACCTTCGGAAAGTCCATTATCAC
>JASHZW010000156.1 GCA_030042335.1 Nitrososphaerales archaeon | reverse complement strand
ATTGCCCTCTCCTTGAGGGGCTCGGGGAAGGTGGTCCACGCTGCGAGCGTCTTGCAAATGGAGGTCGTCAGGGGACCGAAGTGGTCCATGTAGTATTCTATGCCGCCGGCTCCTCCAGCGAGATAGGCAGTGACGAGCGGGCCCATGAACGCCCATCTCAGGCCTACACCGGCATTCATCAACTTCTCAAGTCCGTCGGCATCGATGACACCGTCAGCCAGCATCGACAGCGACTCGCGTAGGACGGCCGTCTGAAGACGGTTGGCGGCAAAACCCGGAAGCTGTTTGTTGACGCGCACCGGTACCTTCCCGAGCGATTCCATCAGGCTATAGACCACCTCTACCGTTTCGGCAGAGGTCTTGTCGCCCCGGACGATCTCCACAAGAGGGACAAGATGTGGGGGGTTGAACGGGTGGGCAATCACCATCCTCTCCGGATGTAACATGGCCGCCTGCATGGTACTGGCCGAAAGACCAGATGTACTGCTGGCTATCACGACGTCCTGGTCTATCACCTTCTCGAGCTTTTTGAGGAGTTCGACCTTAACCTCTATTCGTTCAATCGCCGATTCCTGTACGTAGTCACAATCGGAGATATCTTCCAATCTCGTCGTTCGGTGTATCCGCCCAATCGTCGGCTGGACAATCTCCTGCGTGACGATCTTGTCCTCCACCATAGTTGTCAGCATGTTCTTGATGAGCGCCGATGACTTGTTCAGAGCTTCGTCGTTGACGTCGTACGTGACGACAGAGTAGCCGTTCTTTGCGTACAGGAGCGCCCAGCTCGAGCCGATGATACCTGACCCGACGCAGGCTATTTTCTTTGGCAGAGTCATTGACGGTGCTCGTCCTCCGCCGCTGATAAGAGTTCGCCGCTGAGCGCGCTACTTCCCGACCAGCTCGGCTAAGATGTGCCTCTCGGCGCTCCTCCTGTGATTTATCAGCGTCGAGCTACCTATCTTCATCCTCTTCGCTAGTTCCTCCGAACTGATGCGTCTAGGCTCGTCGTAGTAGCCGAGCTGGTATGCAGCTACGAGGACCTTCCTCTGCTTCTCCGTGAGACGGCTCAGTGGTGAGTCCTTGCCGAACCTCGCGTCCGTCATACTCACGATACGGTACCTGATACCGATTTTCTCGACGCCGTCGAGGAATTGCTTGATCTGCTTGCCGCTCCCCAAGTAGGTTATCCGCGCCTTCCCGTCTCTTATCTCGAACGGAAGGGAAAGATACCCTCCAGCCGCAGAATGGTCGAAGACCCCTTCGTGGTGTCTCGCCGGCCTGCTCTTGATGAAGTATGTGTAGGCCCCGTCGGAATGGTCCAGTAGCTGTAGGTCGAGTATGTCGTCATCGATGAAGTCTTCGACCTTCGCTTCGGAGTCGGCGAACTCTATCCTGAATATCGCGGCGAACTCCTCTGGCCCTTCCCTGAGGAACTGCAGAATCTCGAGGTTCCTTATCCTGTCCATCATCTGGTTGCTCTCGAACTTTTGCATCTCCTCGATGTCCAGCTCGATGGTGAGCCTGCGCATGCCGTTTCACCTTTGGTGGGCAGTGTATAGACATTTTTCCAGATAGGCGCGTATACGCGCTACAAGGCTAATCTTCGCAGTACCGGCGCGGCTCTGGTATGGCGAGTCCCACATCACCTACGGTGGATTCCACACCTACTGAGCGGACGCTTACGGGCACCACCGCAGCTCTCGTCATGGCCGGAGTGTTCTTCGCTATTCTGATGGGCGCCATGGACGCCCTTGTAGTCGCGACGGTCCTTCCCACGATCGCCTCAGACCTGCACCAAGTCAATGGGGTCACCTTCGTGTCTGGTGCTTATCTCATAACCTCGACCATCTCGATCCCGATCTTTTCACGCCTCTCGGACATCGCGAGCAGGCGCAACATCTTCCTTCTCGGTCTCGGAATCTTCATCGTCGGGTCGGCGCTAGCGGGGCTGAGTCAGAACCTTACTGAACTCATCATCTTTCGCTCGCTGCAGGGAATAGGAGGGGGCGGTGTTTTCCCTGTCGCTATCGCGATGGTAGCGGTCCTCTTCCCACCACAGACGCGGGCGCGAATCACAGGCGTGCTTACCGGCGCCGCTGGGCTCGCCATAGTCATAGGTCCCCTCGTAGGGAGCTACATCGTCTCGGTGACCACATGGCGCTGGGTGTTCTACATCAATCTCCCGTTCGGGTTCATGGCGATGATCGTCCTCCTGCTCGCAGTTGGACCGCTCCGTCCGCTGGTCGCTGGCAGGTTCGACACCGCCGGAGCCGGGCTGCTATCATCATGGGTAGGTGCGCTCATGGTCGCGCTCGTCGAGGTTTCCGATGCTGGGCTCGCCTGGAACGACCCTCGCATCATAGCACTCCTTGGTGCCTCAGTTGTCCTGTTCCCAATCTTCCTCTGGTGGGAGCTGCGGATGAAGGAGCCGCTTGTCCCTCTCAGGCTGATGAAGCAACGAATCATCGGGGCGACCAGCGGGGTCATGTTCTTCACCGGAATAGTGTTCAACTGTCTAATTTCCTTCCTCTCGGTTTTTGTGGGAGTAGTGCTGCTTGATGACGGTCCGAACGCCACGGGCGACGTCCGCGACATCGTCTATTTCCTCGCCGTGCCTCTGATTCTAGGTGCAGGACTCTCTGGTCAACTTCTAACCCGCATCTCGTATCGCCAGGCAATAGTGCCGGGTCTAGCTGTCGCCTCGACCTCATCACTCTTCCTGACACAGCTGACAGCTTCGAGTCCTCTCTGGGTCTTCGCTGGAGGCTTCCTGTTGGTCGGTGGGATTGCTCTCCCCCTGATTCCTCTCGGATTCGGGCTCGGCTTCTCTCTGTCGGTTCCCACTATAGCGATACAGAACGAGGCGACGAGAGAGGACGTCGGTGCTGCAATCGGGCTCACGCGGTTCCTGCAGAGCCTCGGGGGAGCGCTCGGGATATCCCTGCTCACGGCGTTCGAGAGCTGGCGTTTAAAGGGCCTCTCGACCGGACTCACGGCTCCGGCCGCTGTCGCTAACGCGCTGGTGACGACGTACGACGAGATATTCCTCATCCTAGCGATATGTGTGGTCGTATCATTCGCGTTCGGAGCGTTCTTCAGAGGCAGACTTCCCAAAAAAGCACCCAAGGAAGAAGCCGCAGAGAAGAGCCGGGAAGAACTTCCGATACCGGCCCGTAAGTCACTTGCGCCGCCCGCTAGCAAACGGGATTTGGGACAAAACTATTAATCGCAAATCCGCGCAAGACTATCCAAGTTTACGGTTGCAGGTGCAGCCCAAATCTAGTTACTCTCGCCTCGCGATAGCAATCGTAGTGGTCGCTCTGGTGATTCTGGCGGCGGCTGCCTCATACTCACACTTCGGGACTACTGTTGCGAGCACAGTCTCTATTCCGGGAGCAGCGTCGACATAGACCACGACGCTAACCGTGCGTTACAACTACACGACGACGACCGATTCCACACAAGTTTCGACGGAGACAGTGGCGGGGCCGACTTCTACCTTGACAACGACGTCTACCCAGCTCGTGACCTCTACGGTGACCACGACCGAATTCACCAACGGAACCGTTTCTCCACTCTCAGTCTATGCCATGGCGAACACCACGATTCCTGGAAATCCCGATGAAATCGGCTTCGATGACGGCAAAATTTTCGTTGCCGACGCCTTTCAGAACGAGCTGACTATCGTTAACGAGACCGACGGTAGCATAATCGGCGCAATCACGCTACCCGGCTCGGTCGCATCGCAGATTGTTGGGGACCCTGACACCGGTGTGGTCTATGTGGGAGTCGATGGCTGCATCAATGTATATGGGTTCCGAACAGTTGTCTCAGCAGCGAGTCACAGTCTCTGAAAGGTTCGATTGTTGCCATAAACGCTTCCAGCGATAGCATACTCGGAGAAATTCCGTTCCAGGTGAACTCCCTCGGAATCGACTGGGATACGGACACGCTCTACGGTTTCTCGAACAATGACTTGCCCGCCGCCAACTCCTCGGGATATCTTTTGACGATAGACCCCGTCTCGGGTCGCTGCTGACAAATGTCTCGCTCGGCGCGGTGCCTGAGGCCCTCGCGGTGAATCCCGCCACGGGTATGGTATATGTCGAGGCGTGCGAGCAGCAGAACCTCGGCTGCGTGGGGGGGGCAACTTATCGCAGTCAACGGCTCGGAGAATACGGTTCAGGAAGGACATCGATGCCATTTGACACCATACCTTTTTCCGCCGGTCGTTGACGAACGCACCGGCATAGTCTACATGATGGGGACGGGAGAGAACCTCACACTCATGGCCGTCGACGGCGCGTCAGGCCAGATTCTCTATTCTTTCCCAATCGCCTCATCGTGCGCTGGCAACGGGGGAGGGACCCTCGCAGTGGACGAGACCACAGATCAAATCTTCGTCGGCTTCTATGGCCAGCAATACCTGCTCACACTTGACGGAGCTAACTGCCACGTGGTGAACATGTTCTCTGATGCCACAGCGAGTTACATTGCCATTTCCCCGTCCTTCAATCAGTTGTACGTCGTCATAGGGCAGTATCTTATCGCGCTCGAAGATGTGACCAACCTTACCTACGTGGACACTGGCCTGCTCACGCAGGGAACGTGTCTCCCCTAGCAATCTCGCTTTAAAACAAGGTCGGGGAGACGTAAGGGGCAGTTGAGGTTCGGCGTCAACATCCTGAACTTCGGGCCTGGTACTGATGCTTCTGCGCTCCGATGGTGGACCCTCACCGCTGAGAGCCTTGGATACCACTTTGTGATGATCTCCGACCACGTTGCGGTCACGAACGACGTCAACGAGCACTACCCGGCCCCGTTCTACGAGCCGTTCGTCACCCTCGCATGGCTGGCAGGAATCACTGAGAAGGTCGAGCTCGGCACCACCGTGGCCATTCTACCGTACCGGCACCCGCTTCAGGCGGCGCGCATGGTCGCGAACCTCGACCAGCTCTCCGGAAGACGTTTCATCTTCGGTGTGGGCGAAGCAGGAGTTCGAGGCACTTCAAGTGCCGTTCGAGCATCGGGGCGCGATCACGGACGAGTATCTTGCTGTGATCAGGGACGCGCTGACGAAGGAGGTGGTGTCGGCCAAGGGTAGGTTCATCTCCTTTGCTGATGTCCATACAGCTCCCATGCCGTCAAGGACGTCCGGTCCCCCAATCTGGGTCGGTGGTTCCAGCGAACCTGCGATGCGACGCGCTGTGAGGTACGGCGACGCGTGGCATCCCATTCACAGCCAAATGGCCTGGCTCAGGGACTATGGCATCCCACACCTGCAGCAGTTAGCCGATGCAGAAGGCAAACGAATACCTGGCTTCTGTCCTAGAATTGACCTGCAAGTCACCAAGGAGCCGCTTGACAACGGGACGCGTTTACCAGGAAAAGGGACTCTCGAGCAGATTCGCGAAGATCTCGACGGCTTGAAATCTCTTGGCGCGGAGTGCGTTCTCTTTGACACATATCTTGGCAACCCCGAAGAAAGGGGAACTTCCGAGGCGGACTTGGCCATGTTTGGAGCTCTAGCCGACACGGTACTCGACCTCGAGCATCAATCGCTGCGATGAAAATAGAAAAGCCCAGCCGTATGGTTGCAAATACCCCTGAGTGCGACGAGCACCCTCCCTCAGGATTGTGGAATCGATCGTGTCGAGAGGATTAGCTGAGGCGCAATCGCTTCAGTTGATTGTTCTTGATTTCCTAACCCTGACCGGTTCGCCCGAAGTAACTGGTATCGTGCCCGTGCGGAGAGTGGAAGCCAGCTGCCGGTAGACGGGTTTGTCGTCCCCGATGAGTTCGTGAAGCTTCGAGACAGTAACTTCGATGTCGTACTTCGCTCTCCCAAATTGGACCCTTCTTGTCTGGGTGTCTAGAATCGCGTATGAGGCTCTGGGATTACCGTCAAAGGGCATGCCCACGCTTCCAGGATTAACGACCATCGTCCGCCCCGCACTCACCCTGTAGGGGATGTGCGTGTGTCCCAGAAGAAGTAAATCGACTCCTGAGACTTCGAGCTTAGAGGCATGCTCTTTCGAGACGTATTCGTACAGCTCGTCTCTTGGCGACGCATGGACCATCATGATTCTGAGACCGCCATGTTCGAGGTGCAGCGTCCGTTCCGCCCTGATGAGGGACCTCAGCGACGCCTTCGGCATCCGAGCGCGGGTTATCCTGTCGCGGGTGTGCTCAGACGCGTCCCGCAGGTTTGGGGTGCTCCCGCAGTCTACCCCCAGGGCAGCAGCAACGTCGTGATTGCCCACGACCCTTTTCGCTCCGACCTGCCTGAGTCTTGAGTGAACCTCGAACGGGAGAGGACCATAATCGACAACGTCACCCATGAACAACACCTCGTCGTAGGCAACATTGTCCAAGACTTGATTGAGGGCGGATAGATTACCGTGTACATCCGATAAGAGGAGGATGCGCATGCCTACAGGAGGGCACCTTCATCATGCTCCTTTTTAAAAAAGCATGATTCGAATCGTACCCAACTCACGTTCAGGCGCCAGGCCGTTCCCGAGGGGTGACGTACGAGGGCGCTTCTGTGTGATTCCCGGTCTCACAAACGGTTTTTATTGCATCGGTTTAATTCTCAAAATCAAGCTTGAGCGTGGGCGAGCGCAAACTTGCAGCAATCATGTTCACGGATATAGTGGGCTACACCGCGATAATGCAGAATGATGAAGCCCGCGCCATGGAGATCCTCAACAAGCACAACGAACTGTTGAGACCCATTTTTCTCAGGCACCAGGGCAAGGAAATCAAAACCATCGGTGATGCCTTCCTGCTGGAGTTCGGGAGCGCGCTTCAAGCGCTCGAGACGGCGGTAGAGGTGCAGGAGACCCTCCTGAACTACAACAAGGAGTGTACGAATGAACGGGACAGGGTAAAGGTGAGGATAGGCATCCACCTAGGCGACGTAATCTACCAGGACGGAGACGTCTTCGGAGACTCGGTAAATATCGCATCCAGAATCCAACCCCTCGCGGAGCCAGGGGGAATTTGCGTTACAGCCTCGGTCTACGACCAGGTCTGGAACAAGATGTCATTCGAGATGCTGAAGGCAGAACGGGTAAAGCTCAAGAACGTAACATACCCCGTCGATGTCTACCATGTCGTCCTACCCTGGGAACCAAGGCCAAAGATAGGGGCACCAGTCCAAGAGCCGGAAGCGATTCCTCTTGCCAGGCGACTCGCCATACTCCCTTTCGTAAACCTGACTCAGGACCCTGAGGACGACTACTTCGTGGATGGCATGACGGACGAGCTGATCATCACCCTTTCGAACGTCAAGGACCTGAGGGTTATTGCCAGAAGCTCAACAATCAAGTACAAGGAGACTACAAAGGGCATCTCCGAGATTGCGGGCGAGCTGAAAGTCGGAACGCTAATCGAAGGCACCATCAGAAAGTTGGGGACCAAGATAAGGGTCACGGTGCAGATGATAGACGGCAAGAGTGAAGAGCACCTCTTCGCTACCAGCTACGACAGGGACTTCCAGGACATATTTGCCGTTCAGACGGATATCGCAAAGCGAGTTTCGAGGGCCCTTAAAGCCAAGATCAGGTCCATAGAGAAGGCCAGGATTCAGAAGATGCCTACCCTGAGCTCAGAGGCCTACAACTTCTATCTCAAGGGGCGCTTCGTGCTCAACAAGCGGAGGAAGGAGTCGATGGAGGCCGCCGCGAAGTACTTCCAGGATGCGATCGATCTCGACGCCCGCTTTGCGAGGGCCTACGCAGGCCTAGCCGACGCATTCCTTCTCCTCGGGTCGTACGGTTACCTCGAGGGAAGGCAAGCTTACGGGAAAGCAAGAGAGAGCATCACAAAGGCGCTCGAGCTGGACCGAGACCTGGCAGAAGCGCACGTCAGCCTTGGCTTCCTGCTAGAGACATACTACTATGACTTTCCGGCGGCCAGGAAGGAGTTCGAGAGCGCGATCATGCTGAACCCGAGCTATGCGCAGGCGCGGCACTGGTTCGGTCTCAACCTCGCAATATTTGGAGAGATGGAGCAGGCAGCCGCTCAGATGGAGAAGGCCCTTGAGGAGGACCCGCTGTCGCCCCAAGTAGCCACGGTCTTGGGAGGCCTCTACATCTACCTCGGGAGGGATGACGACGCGCTCCGACAGTGGGGAAAAGCACTGCTCTCCGACCCCGATAACGTCCCCGTGTACCTAAACAGGGCCGTCTTCCACGCCAAGGCAGGGAGGAGAGAAATGGCCATGGCCGACATGAAGAAGGCAATCGAGCTTACGGGCGGAGCGTCAGTAGCCAAGTGCATACTCGGCTTCGTGTACGCAACCCTAGGAGAAAGGGCGGAGGCGGAACGTTTGCTGAACGAGATGGTTTCGCTCTCCGAGAAAGAATACGTATCTCCATGGTACCTCGCAATAATCCAAGCCTCGCTGGGGAACAAGGACGAATTCTTCAGGCTGACCGAGAAGGCGATAGAGGACAGGTCCGCCGAGATAGAGTCCCTGGCAAACCCCGACGCGACATTCGAGTCGGTCACATCAGACCCAAGGTATGCGGAAATCCTGAAGAAGGTCGGTATAGCGCTGAACCACCCTTATGCTGCGACTCCTCGGGCCGCTTGACAGCGGATTATGCGCGGACTGCCGGGACGCGGCCCTTCCGCATCGTCCTGAGAAGCAGGAGACACGCCAACAGGGCTGGAACCATCACGATGAAGCCTGCAGGGAACTGAGGTACTCCCTGAGTCGGAGGCGGGGCCAGGGTCAGGGTCCCGTCCGTGTTTACGTTGAAGTCTATCGTGCATCCCTGTTTTGTGAATGCGCAGCTGGTCAGGGTACCCGGTATTACAAGTTCCGAGCCAGAGCTCGACGTGGAGCAGGTGCGGTCACCTCGTGCGGGCATGTACATGTTACCGGAGACGCAGGAACTTTCGCAGCCGCCGATTCCGCCGTACTGGTTGTTGCCTCCGTTACTCGTCGGGCAGTTTTGAATCGTGATTGTGAAGTTCGCGCCCAGTGCACCCGTACCAAAGTAAGTTACGTTCCACGGGCCTGGGGCAGGGTTGGGTATCGTTATGGTTGTTACCTCATCCGAGGCCGTCGGGAACTGATATGTGCAGGAGTTTGTAGTCTGGGACTTGCACTCGTAGGGCGGGAGTTTGTCCACGAAGTTCGTTGAGTTCATACTGCTGCAGTTTGAGGCCGTACACCCGAACTCGTGGCCTTTCGGATCCGTGACCAAGAGCGTAATCGGCGAGTGACCTTCAATTATCATTCCAGAGGCAGAGGGAGCTGCAGCGATAAGGAGCAACAAAACGCTGGCGAGCAGGACTGCCTTTCGCATTTGGCCTGTGAGAATTGGAACGTCGGGTTATAAATGTCCCGAAATAGTTCTACACGTATATGAAGCCCGGATTCATGTGTCCCCTTTCGTGCTCATCAGTTGTAAGGTCGTTCAGGAGTTTCTTTGCGACAAGCTTGACTCATCACGGATCCCGGCGAAAGGTCGTCGTGGGGAGGAAGGCTTAATTTGTGAAACCTGACGCGAGCTATCGACCTTGGTGAATCCTGACAAAGTCGTCAGCGACTTGAACTTCCTGCGGAACGTTCCCCTCTTCAAGGACCTGAAAGACGAAGTGCTTCGCGCCATGCTGGCCGATTCTAGGGAAGAGACCTTCCGGGCAGGGCATACGATATTGCGTGACGGCTC
>JASHZW010000155.1 GCA_030042335.1 Nitrososphaerales archaeon | reverse complement strand
GCCGAGGTAGACGGCCGGGGCGAGAGTCAGCCCGAGGAAGACGCAGGGCATCACCGAGTAATTGTAGGCTACCGAGACTGCCGAGGCTGCCACGTAGTCGGCCTGGGTCACGGGGAGCCAGTTCACCGTGTCGCTCCCGGAGAACTTCGAAGAGACGTTCAGCTCGAAGAGGATGCCCCCGATGAGAACGGAACCAGGGACGAAGGTCGGGATGAAGATGAGCGCCTCCTGCACGAGCCTCACGATTATCGTGTAATCCTGCCCGCTGGGGGAGGCCGCTCCGTAGGGGAACGCACTCTGGAGTGCCGTCGCCCCAAGGTAGCCGAAGAAGCCGCAGAGCGCGAACGCGGCGGCGTCAAGAATGAGCACTATCGAAGGCCTGCGGAACAGGTTCGCGCCTGTTCGGCCGCTCGTCTGCGTGCGCAGCTGCGACTTGGAGAGAGCGATGGTGATCGCGTATATCTTGCGCAGGTCCAAGTTACTTACTGAGCTCCTTGACGATGTCGTCGAGCTCTCCCGTCCCCGTTATCCTGAGGAAGACCTCCTCGAGCGTGGACCCGGGAAGCCCGGCCTGTGACCTCAGGTCGGTCATGCTCCCGTTCGCCACTATCTTCCCGAGGTACATTATCGCCACCTGGTCGCAGAGTGCCTCTGCTATCTCGAGGACGTGCGTGCTGAAGAGGACCGAGATGCCCTCGTTCGCCAGGTTCCTGAGCAGGTCTTTCACCAGCTTCGCGGAGCGGGGGTCGAGCCCATTCAGCGCCTCGTCCATGACGAGGACTTTCGGATGGTGCAACAGCGCGGCGATTATAGCTATCTTCTGCTTCATCCCCTGCGAGTAGCCGCCTATCATCTCGTTCTCGTGCCCCTTCATCTGGAGGCCCTCAAGGAACTGGGCGATCCTCTCCTTCCTCTCCTCGTGAGGGATCCCGAACATGTCGGCGATGAAGTCGAGGTACTCGAGCCCGGTCAGGAACTCGTAGGCCTGGGGCGTCTCGGGGACGTATCCCACCACTTTCTTGACGGCTATCGGGTCGCGGGCCACGTCGATGCCTTCGACGGAGATGCGACCGGAGTCCGGCCTGATGATTCCCAGTATCATCTTCATGGTCGTGGACTTGCCGGAACCGTTAGGCCCGAGGAGCCCGAGTATCTCGCCCTTCTTCATCGAGAGGTTGATCGAGTCGACCGCCTTGTTCTGGCCGAACGACTTCGAGAGAGACGTGGCCTCGAGCGCGAGATCCTCCAAGTGCCTTCGCTCTTGCCTCGACACGAGTTTATTTAACGTCTATCGGCATTCATCAGGCTTAAGAAGGCGGGGGGCTCGTCCGGCCGAGACTGGTTTTCCGGATGGAGCTTAAGGTCGTGAGAGCCGCCGAGGACATAGGCATGATCAAGGGGGCCACGGGCCCGCACATCATGCGGTGCAGCGATGGCAAGACCTACCTCGTGAAGTTCGCGGGCAGGAACAAGACGACGATAAACGAGCTGGTAGGATGGGCCCTCGCGAGGGCGATCGGCCTGCCCGTCCCGGATGTCTCCTTGGTCGACGTCTCGATGGACATCATCTCGGGGTCCACCGGTCTGATAAACGGCGGGGTCGCCCCCGGCGTGCACCTCGGCTCACAGATGATTCCCGACGCGCTCGATATGGGCCAGTTCCTCCGCAAGATGCAGCAGACCGCCCTCGTCCTCGGCAACGAGGAACTCATCCCCCAGACCATCTGCCACGACAACTGGATACTCACCATGGACAGGGAGCGCGACGACAACCACCTGTTCTACCCGACGGACGGCATCTTCCGCTACGCAATGGTCGACTTCAGTCACAGCTTCACCGGGTCGAACTGGACGGCGGACGCTATAGAGCAGGGGACGTACGTCAGGACGATCGCACCAGCCCACCCCATAGTGGCCAACATGGTGACCGGGCTGCCCTCGTTCGTCCCGACCCTCGAGAAGCTCGAGTCGGTGGAGGATTCGGATGTAGAAGGCGCGGTGGACCTGGTCCCCGAGGGCTGGGGCATGACCGACGAGGAGCGTGTCTGTCTGCTCGAGTTCCTGCTGATGCGGAGGGGCCTGGTCAAGAGCATCCTGATCTCGGGGAGAGGAGCCTTCCCCAACTGGACGGATTAGCCGTCAGCGGAGTCCGGTGAACTGGTCGGCCTTCCAGACCGCTAGGTCCTCGACTATCCTCTTCTGCACCGTCTGGCTCCCGGCCGCTGCCATCACCCTCTCCATCATCGCCATCTTGACCTCGGGCGGGACCAGCTGCCCCCCGAAGGGTCGCTTTGCGTCGAGCCGTCTGAACGCATCCGCGATGGATATCGTAACGACCTCGTCCCGGATCCTTTCCAGACTGGCCGGAGGGAAGCTCGCCTTCAGTTCCAGCTCGTTCTGCCACATCCTGTGCTGCGTCCTCACCGGGTAGCCAGCCTCGTTCCTGGCGACGGGCGCCTTCTGGACAGCAGCCGGAACGACCTGAGGCACCCTCAATATCGAGATGACGCTGCCCTTCGTTACCCTCCCTATCTCGCCCATGACCCTTCTCCAGTCCGCGACCACGTGAAGGACATGGATGATTATGGCCGCGTCGAACGTCTTGTCGCGGAAGGGGAGCCCGTACGCGTCGCTCAGGACCAGTTGAGACAGGCCCTTCTGCCTTGCCTTGAGGAGCATGCGCCGGGAGACGTCGGCGCCGGTAACCTCGAAGCCCAGGCCGGATACCGGGAGGGCAAACCTTCCGGTGCCTGTCCCGACGTCGAGCACCGTCCTGCATCCTTCCAGCTGCCGTGCGATAGCCGCGACCTCTTCAGCCGTAGCGGCGTCCCTGGTCGCATCGTACTCCTCCGCCATCTGGTCGTACTCGGCCTCCAACGCCGCTCGGGCCCCACCAGGTGGGCCGAGTTAAAAGAGCGCGGCCGCGCCCGAAAAAGGCTAATTACACGCGACGGGCTCTCCCCTCTCTTCGTTGAGTGAACCAGAGATACTGGGCGAGTCGCTTCCCTTCGACGAGAGGATTGAGCTGGCGGGGTGGAAGCACGCAAGCGCCTCGGCCGACGATTACAAATCATACCTCGCTAAGACCCTGATGGACCCGGAGACCCATTGGGCCGCCGTCGCCAAGGAACTTCACTGGTTCAGGCAGTGGGACTCGGTCCTCTCCAGGGACATCTACCCGCACGTCTACCACTGGTTCGACGGAGGACTGCTAAACCTCTCCTACCTGGCGCTGGACCGCCACGCCGGCTCGTGGCGGAGGAACAAGGTCGCGCTCATCTGGGAGGGCGAGCCCACCGACGACAAGGGCCGGCCGCGCGAGGTCAGGAAGATCACCTACGGTGAGATGCTGAGGGAGGTCAACCGCATAGCGTACGTGCTGCAGCACAAGTTCGGCCTGAAGAAGGGCGACAGGATGGCGGTCTATATGCCCCTGATACCCGAGGCCATCATGACGCTCCTGGCTGCGGCCAGGCTCGGGGTAACCTTCACTGTCGTGTTCAGCGGATTCAGCGCGGAGTCCCTCGCGAGCAGGGTCTCCGACCTCGAGGCGAAGGTCATCGTCACGGCGGACGGCTCCTACAGGAGGGGCAAGACCGTCCTCTTCAAGGAGATAGTCGACAAGGCGCTCGAGCAGACCCCCTCCGTGAAGAACGTCGTGCTGGTCAGGAGGCTCGGCGCCCCCTGCCCCATGAAGGAAGGAAGGGACTACTTCCTCGACGACCTGCTCGCCGAGTTGCCTGCAAAGGTGACCGTCGAACCGGAGAAGGTCGAGAGCGGCCACCCGTTGTACGTCCTCTACACCTCGGGCACGACCGGCAAGCCCAAGGGCATTATCCATGACACGGGCGGTTACGCGACCCTCCTGCACGCGACGATGAAGTGGGTCTTCGACGCCCGCGACGACGACGTCTACTGGTGCCCCGCAGACATCGGCTGGGTGACAGGCCACAGCTACGTCGCCTTCGGGCCGCTCATCGAGGGCGCCACGGTGGTGATCTTCGAGGGCGCGCTCGATTTCCCGCAGCCAGACCGCTGGTGGGCGATAGCCGAGCGCTACGGCGTTTCGATACTCTACACCACCCCGACAGCGACGAGGGCGCAGATGAAGTTCGGCGAAGAGCCCGTCCGGAAGCACGACCTCTCCTCGATAAGGCTCATCCAGAGCGTCGGGGAGCCTATCAATCCGTCCGCGTGGAGGTGGCTCTTCAGCGTCGTCGGGAACTCCGGCTGTCCCGTCGGCTCCACCTGGTGGATGACCGAGACCGGCGGTATAATGATCTCCTCCCTGCCCGGGCTGCAGCTCATCCCGATGAAGCCGGGGTCCAACGGGCTGCCCATACCCGGCGTGAAGGCCGACGTCGTCGACGAGAACGGCGCCTCGGTCGCCCCCGGGAAGAAGGGCTTCCTCGTCATAGAGGCGCCGTGGCCGGGGATGCCGGGACCTCCCACCGGGATGTACGGGGACCCGGAACGGTTCGAGAAGCAGTACTATTCGCGGTTCCCCGCGACGGACTATTTCTTCTGCGGCGACTATGCCGTCAAGGACATGGACGGCTACATCTGGGTCGCGGGGAGGGCAGACGAGGT
>JASHZW010000154.1 GCA_030042335.1 Nitrososphaerales archaeon | reverse complement strand
TGGTCCATTACCGATTTTCTGTTTGCGTATCTCATTGCTTCCACCAGTATGGTCGTACCCAAGATGGCAGAAGAGAGATAGAGCACATCGGCATTTGTGAACCAGGCGAGCCCCGCCAACACCTGGATGTCGGAGGCGTGCACATTGAACTCAAAGCGATCGAAAAAGAATATTTCGAGACCCAGCGGAAGAATGGCCAGAGAGGTAATCTCGAACGCCCGGAGGAGGGCGACTCCAAACCCACTCCTTTTGAATAGCAAGAGCGAGATAGCAAAAACTGCGAATGTGAACAAAACAACCTCGGCATCGATGAAATATCTCATCGTGAGCGAATTGGACGCACCGAAGAAGGGGAAGCCGCCTGCTCCAAAGTGGCCGCCAACGAAGCCGCCGCCATAGAGATTGCCACCTCCGAAGTGGCCTCCGCCGTTGTAAGCACTCCCGGATGCCAGGTTCGTAAAGAAAGAAGAGAGGCCGGGTATCCCGAGCTGGACATTTACTATGTCGTTGACCTCGCTGACGAGGAAAGAACGCAGAGGAGTACTGCCGCCACCGGAAAAGAATCCACCTGCCGTCACTGCCTGCCCCACGTGCGACGTCCACGCAAAGTAGATGTTGAGCTGTATTATGAGGAAAGACAGCACACGCCGGCTAGGGCGTAGGTTCTGGCCGAGATTCGTTTGAGTGAACTCGGCACGCTAAAATCCTGCAAAAACCGGACACCATAGTAAAGTCTCGAAAGCGACTATTAAGGATTGACGACGTAGGGTTCATTGCTCGTCCGCGAGAGATATCATTCATGTGTTGCGCCGTAGTTATCGGACGAGCCCGGAAAAGGAAAATCTCATCGCGCCCGGTATGCGCGGTCGTGATGCTCATAGTCCTCAAGAACTATGGTCTTTCTGGCCTCGTCGACCGAGAAGAGGAGAACGTAGCTGCCGACATGGACCCTCCTCAGCCCGGCGAGCGGAAACCGAAGTGGCTTGTACACGTGTGGGTCTTCTGCTATCTCGCGAATCTTCTTCGCAACCGCTTCCATCTGCTTGGAATCTTTCTTTGCTAGCTTCTTGAACTCCTTGTCGAGGTGTTGCCTGATTTCGATTTCATACATTCACTTCAGTCCGTATCTCTTCGCCAGATCGGGGACGCGTCCTAGCCTGATTATCGGCTCCTTCTGGATCTCCAGGAGTTTGCGGATATACTCCGGTCTGAACTCGGATTCGAGGATGATTTCCCTGTACTCTTTGGCGAGCTTGTTGATGGCCTCCGACTTGTCCTTCAAGCCGTACTGCGCCTTCAGGATGTTGATGACTTTGTTAGCCTCGTCATCGATATCGACTATCGCCTTGACCATATTAATACGGCATTAACACGCTTCTATTTACGGCTGCCGCGAGACAAGAGGTATTGCCGCTGTGACCGCCATGTACAGGATTCATCGCGCCTTCGAGAAATATCATCCGGTTAATGCAGATGTATGCAAGTATTCAGAATGGCTGTACGTTTAATGGTCGTAGAATGCGATGAAGCTCTGAGTGATGTTGAACCACGTTAGAGTTGTTGAGTCGTTTGTGAATGTGACAACCAGATTGTAGGTTCCGGGCGACAAGGTCAAATCCAGAGCTGCGCGGTTCACGTTACCGGAAGTGCAGCAGTACCCGTCGATGTTCTGACACTGGTCCTCCGCCGAGGGCATGCTCAGTTGTCTGATGCTGACCATCGCGCTTGCGTTGGTCACATACGCGCCCGTCAGGATTGCTTTCGCTGAAGAGTGGAGACCGAATTGCTGCTGCTACCCGTGGCATACGAGCCGGCATCTCCGGCCTTGTAGGGCAAGGAGACCTCGGTCGGTGTGAGAACTGATGGAAGAACGAGGAACGCGAGCGATATCGACCCCACTATGATTGACGTGGCGGTTAGGGCCAAACGCTTGACCATCGGAGTCTATCTGCAGAAGATGGCGGTCGAATATATCTCGTGTGAACGGCGATTTCAGACGGAAGTCAGATTGGACGTACCGTTGCCTCTTCCAGTTCCCTGCCGAACGCCTGAGACGACACACATCCCATTTCCCCTGTTTTGCTGTTCATCCGCCCTATATCAGACTTGCAGACTCAAAAGAGAAGATGCTGCCACTTCTTGCCGGAAGCTTTAGATTACACTCCTGAACATTTCAACCTGAACCATGATGATGGATGGTCGCAGGGAGAGTCATTATGCTCGTTGTCCAGAATGTCAGGGAAACGTCGAGCTCATCCGGCCCAGCGAGTACGAATATAGTTCGTGGAGTCTGGACGAACCCGCACCAATAGTGGATTATCGGATTTCATACGCGACATGCGTCGTGGGACATAACGTCAAGGTCTTCTGGAAGAAGCCGTACTTCACGGGTTACGGGTAAAAGCCGGCTAAAGTCAGCCTCTTCCGTCATTCCAGAGTCAAGCCCTGTTTTTGATAGCGCTTACGTAGAAAGTGTGTTGGCCATGTAATCAGCAGATCGGGAGGCCCGTAGGTGCCCATTCCGGTCCTTTGAACAATCAGCGATTGAGCAGCTTACGCAACGACTCAGGGTAGCGCTCCCCTGCGAATGCTCCTCTTTGCGACACCTCATCGATACGACGGAGATCCTCCTGAGAGAGTCGGATTTGGACAGCTCCCACGTCCTCTTCGAGATATGCGCGTCGCTTCGTTCCGACCAGCGGTATAATGTCACTGCCCTGTGCAAGCAACCAAGCGAGCGCGAGCTGTGCTGGCGTGCACCCTTTCTCGGCGGCTATCTCGCGAATGCGATCAAGGAGCTGCAGGTTCTTTTGCAGGTTTTCCCCCTGAAACCGTGGGTAGTTCCGGCGAGCATCTCCTTCAACAAGGTCTGACGGTGTGCTGATCTTGCCTGACAAGAAGCCGCGTCCGAGGGGACTGTATGCGACGAAGCCGATGCCAAGTTCGCGGCACGCACCGAGAATACCGTCCTCGGGTTCTCTGCTCCACAAAGAGTACTCGCTCTGTAATGCGGTTATCGGATGGACGGAGTGAGCGCGTCTTAGCGTCTTCTCGGAGACTTCTGAGAGGCCGAGATGCCTCACCTTACCTTCCCTGACGAGTTGCGCTATAGCGCCGACCGTCTCCTCGATTGGAGTATTTTCGTCCACCCTGTGCAGGTAGTAGAGGTCGATTGTCTTCACGCCGAGGCGGCGAAGGCTGGCGTCGCATGCTGAACGGACATACTCCGGCCTTCCGTTGATGCTCCTTGTGGCTGGATTTGAGGGGTCTCGAACGATTCCAAACTTGGTCGCCAGCACCACGTCTTCACGCCTACCGCGAATCGCTCGACCGACCAGCTCCTCATTGATGTGCGGACCGTAGGCGTCGGCCGTGTCCAGAAGGTTTACCCCTAATTCGAGCGCTCTGTGAATTGTCGCTGTCGACTCTTCGTCATCCTTCTTCCCGTAGAA
>JASHZW010000153.1 GCA_030042335.1 Nitrososphaerales archaeon | reverse complement strand
CTCGAAGAACAGCAAATTGACCGGGATCTTCGTATATGGCTCGAAGACGCCCTGCCCCAGTCGCACCACCGTGTGCAGGTTACACTTGGTCAGCAAGTCCTCGCGGACCTTCCGGCTCCTGTCGTCGAAGAGGAAGCCGTTCGGCAAGACGATGGAGCATCGACCGTTCGGCCTGAGCTTGTCAATGACCGCCTTGACGAAGAGGATCGCGGTCTCCCGAACCTGGTAGCCCTTGGGAAACCGGGCCGCAACCGAGTTCTCCTCCTCGCCGCCAAACGGCGGGTTGGTGAGCACCAGGTCAACCTTGCTGGCCGACCCGACCTCACTCAGCATTCGGACGAGGGCGTTGGCATGGACAATCTGCGGGTCCGGCACACCGTGCAGAAGTAGGTTCATCATGCACATGAGGTACGGGTCGGACTTCTTCTCGATCCCACGAAGGTTTCGCCAGAGCCTCTTCTGCTCGGCAATCCCGATGTCCTCGCTTGCCGTCAGTTCTGTGAATGCCTCGACCAGGAAGCCGCCGGTCCCGCAGGCCGGGTCGAGGATCGACTCGCCAAGCTGGGGAAAGCTCTGCTCGACCATGAAGCGGATGACAGGGCGAGGGGTGTAGAACTCTCCAGAGTCGCCCGCGGCGTCCCGTACCTCCTTGAGGAGCGACTCATAGAGGAAGGACATCGTGTGAATATCATCACTACTCGTGAAGTCAATCTTCCGCACCTGGTTCACGAGATCGCGGAAGAGATACCCGGACGCCATCTTGTTCTGCACGCCGCTGAAGACCTGGCCGAGCACGTTGCGCGGGTCGCCAGGCGTCTCACTCTTTAGTTCCGCCAGGTAGGGCAGAAGTTTCTCGTTCACGAACTTGAGAAGTTCGTCGCCGGTGAGCCGTTCGTCATCCGCCCATGTGTGCCACTGGTATGAGGAACTCAGGGCAGCCCGGAAGTCCTCACCCTCGATGATCATCCGCTCCTGCTCCTCCGCATCGAAGGCACGCAGGAAGAGCAGCCACGACAGCAGGGGGAGTCGGTCAAGATCGCCGTTGAGGCCGGCGTCTTTGCGCATGATGTCGCGCGCCGTCTTGATGATCGAGCCTAGCCGGGCTTGGCTCGTTCCCTGTGATGCAGCAGTCGGGTGTCTGGACGTCATGGCGAGCAGAATAGCACTGGAACGACTTAATATGGATTAGGCCAAACCACCTTCCTGTCAGTGGCAAATTAGTCGCATTGCGTGGATTACACTGACGCGTAGATCAACTCACTGAGCTTGTCTATTGCTGACCGCAGGGTATCGCTACCGCCAAATAGGTCCGCGATCTCGACCACCGTGCCCAACGAGCCGTAGGCCTGCGATTTGAGAGCGATGACGTCAAGCTCGTCAGCGCCACGCACAGCGTACTGCTCTAGGATCTTGTTCAGCACCTCTCGCGCCTCGGGGGCGAATGATTCGAGGAAGTCCCGTTGCTTCGTCTGAACTCGGCGCGCTCGCTCCGCGCGGGACAGCAGGGGGAGGTCCCATCCCACGTAGAGGAGCAAGTCGATGGTGTCAGCGTCGGGGCGACCTGCCCACTCGGCTAGGTCGTGCGTGGTGATGTGCCAATCGTCAAGCCTGTCACGCAATTCCTTGCGGGTTCGGACGCGCGCCCATTGCGTCAGCAACTGGTTGGGGTCGAGTTGTAGGCTGAGGATCCGGTCGCGAATGAACTGACTGAACTCCCTGAGCTGCAACCCGCTCGAGTCTGGATCGTAAACGTAGAAGGCCGTTCCCCAAGGCACGACCTCCACGCCGTCGACGAAGAACTTCCGAGGGCTGGCGAAGATTTCCTCCTCATTCTCTTCGGTATCCTCGGTGGTCTCGCTGCCCTCGTAATCGGAAGGCAGCCTCCCGCCTTGTTCTTGAGTGTAATCGCCGCCTGGGTCCGCAACGCCTTCGTGCTCTAGATCGCGAGTGTTGTCAACCGTGTCCTTGATACGTCCATCCTCGTCTGTGTAATCACGGATGAGGCGCATCGGCGGGCCATCGAACTGTGGGTCGTTGAACAAGCGGGTCGCCTCGACGAAGTCGACGATGTCGAAGGAGAACTTGTCGGGCGGGAACAGTCGGGTACCACGCCCGACGATCTGTTTAAACTCCGGCATGGACGCGATCCTCCGACAGATTACGATGTTCTGCAGCGTGGGGATGTCCACGCCGGTCGAGAGCATCTGCGAGGTCACCGCGATCGTGGGGACCTCGGTATCGACTTGGCGGAACTCATCCAGCCATTCGCGACCGGCCGCCTCGTCCCTCGCGGTGATGCGACATGCGTATTTCGGGCCGTACTTCCGCACCAAGTCCGCATTCTGGTTGGTAAGTTCCTGCGTCATCCGCATGGCATGCTCGGAATCTTGGCAAAAGACGATGGTCTTAGCCATTCGGCCGGTGCGATACAGATAGTCCGTGAGGTATCGGGCGGCCTCGGTGGTGCGCTCCAAGATCGCCAGCAGTCGCTCATACTCTCGCGGCCCGTACAGCATGTCTGGTATCTCCCGACCGTGGCGATCAACCTGTCCGGGAGCGGGCCGCCAGCCGGTCATATCCACGTTCATCCGAACGCGGCGGACCCGATAGGGTGCGAGGAAGCCGTCCTCGATCCCGCGGGCCAGCGAGTACTCGAAGAGTGGTTCACCGAAGTAGCGGTAGGTATCGGCGTCCTTTCGGCTGATGGGCGTCGCCGTAAGGCCGATCTGTGTGGCAGGGGCAAAATACTCGAGGATCGCACGCCACTGGGAACCGTCGGCGGCGCTGCTGCGATGGCATTCATCCACGATGACAAGGTCGAAGAAGTCCTGGTCGAACTCGCGGTAGAGCCTCGCCTCGTCCTCAGGGCCGTCCAGGGCTTGGTAAAGCGCGAAGTAGATGTGCCTGCTCGTCGTGAAGTCATGCCGGCTGAGCTTGTGGACTGCCTCGCCGAACATCGGCTGGAAGTAATCGTCCTTCGCC
>JASHZW010000152.1 GCA_030042335.1 Nitrososphaerales archaeon | reverse complement strand
CTGGAGGATGCTGGCATGCCCCGCGGAACGATAAACGTGGTCACGGGACCCGGGAAGATAGCGATGCTCCTCGCTTCGAGCCCGAGGGTAGGCGTCGTCTCCTTTACGGGTAGCACGGACGTCGGCAGGGTGCTGAGCCAGGCGTCGTCTGTGAAACCCCTTCACCTGGAGCTCGGCGGGAAGGGCTTCGCCGTGGTCCTGGATGATGCCGACCTTTCCTTGGCGGCGGAAAGGTGCGTGATGGGGTCGCTCAAATATTCGGGGCAAAGGTGTGATGCTGTAAGCGCGATCCTGGTCCAGGCGAACGTCTCGGAGAAGTTCCTCGCGAACGCCACAGCCGAGGTCGACAACTGGAAGCTGGGCGACCCCCGGGACCCGAAGACCACCATGGGTCCGGTCATCAACGCCGACGCGGCGGAGAGGATACAGGACCTCGTGGACGACGCCGTAGCGAAGGGAGCGAAGCTGATCAGGGGCGGGAAGCACAAGGGGACGTACTTCGAGCCCACTCTCCTCGATGGGGTCACCCAGGATGCGAAGATCCTGTGGGAAGAGACCTTCGGTCCGGTGGTCACCGTCATGCGGGTGAAGGACGAGGCCGAGGCGATGGAGATCGCGTCGCGTTCCCGCTACGGCCTTGACTCGTGCGTCTTCACGAACAGCCTCTACAGGATGTGGCGCGTGGCCAAGGGCATGAAGGCCGGAGGCGTCACGGTCAACGACCTTCCCCGTCACGGCGTGGGGTTCTTCCCCTTCGGCGGGGTCAAGGACTCCGGCATGGGCAGGGAGGGAATTGGCTATTCCATCGACGAGATGACGGTGCTCAAGACCATCGTGATCAACGTCGAACCTGCCGGGATGGGCAAGGTCGCCCGAGGGTGAAGTGCTCTGGACGCTCTCTGTCCCGGTTAGGACGGGTCGCTTAGCTTTCCACGAACAGCTTAAAGACGCGTTAGCGGAGAACGCTCATCAGATGAGAGGCAACCTACCCAAACGCGTGCTCCTTGTGGAGGCCCACCCTGACGACGGGATGATCAACGCGGGAGGCACGCTGGCCCAGATGGTCGACCAGGGAGCGGAGGTCCACTTCCTGACGGTCAACGACGGAGAGAGGGGCTTCATGAACAGGAGCTTCAAGGACCCAGAGGCGGTGCGCAAGATAGCGCGAGGCGAGGCGCGGAGGGCGACCAAACTTCTCGGGGCGAAGGAGGATGTCTTCCTGGGGTACGAGAATCACGCCGTAGACTTCACGCAGGAGATCGAGCTGAAGGGGAAGATAATGGAGCAGATTCGAAGGATAAAGCCGAACATCGTGATGACCTTCGACCCCTATGGCATGTATGAGCCCAACATCGACCACAGGGTCGTCGCCTATGCGGCGTACGACGCCGCCACCTTCTCCCAGCACCACATGGACTTCCCGGAGCAGATCCGGGCCGGCCTCGAGCCGCACATCGTCGACGAACTGTGGTTCTTCAGCTCACCCCAGCCGAACCACGTGGTCGACATCACTCCCTATCTCTCCATCAAGCTACGATGCATGTTGGAGTACAAGATAGAGATGGAGGCGATGACCGAAGAGGTGCGCCAGCGGCTGAAGGCCGTCAGGCTCAAATCGCCCCTCACCAATGCCTCCCTGCAGGAGAAGGTCGCCAAGTTCTGGTTGAGCGGAAACTTCGAGAACGGGCGCCATGTGGAGAAGTTCAAGATCATCAGGCCGTTCATCTCAGAGAGGGTGCCGCATCTCTACGCGCTCGGCCTGGTCGAGCCCGACCTGTCGGATGAAGCATGACGGTTTGGTGAGGCGATGGCAGATGACGATGGGCTTCGCGTGGCGGTCGTCGGTGCACCTCAGGATGTCGAAGGGCCGCTGCGCGCATGGCTCGGGAACGAAGGTTCCTCTGTTTCGGGGATCTGGGCAGGGCCCGGCCGGCGGGCGAAGCAGCTGGCGAAGGCAAGCCGAACGCGTGCATACAAGTCCCTGGCAGAACTCCTCGAGGACGATACAGTGGATGCCGTCGACATTCGTTCCTCGCTTGGTGCTCGTACGCGCGCGACACTCCAAGCGCTGAAAGCCGGCAAGCACGTCCTCGTCGCACAGCCAGCAGCTCTGAACCTCGAAGACGCGGACAATCTCTTGGCGGCAGCCGCCAGCAAAAGGAAGGTCCTCCTCATAGGGGGGTTGTTCGGCTCGCTGCGACCACTCGAGACGATGATGGGCCTGATCGCCGCGGGTGCGGTTGGCGAGCTTGCGACGAGCCGCAGCCAGCAGAGCGGGACGCCGGAGAAGGTTGCTGGCAGAGCTCTGGGTTCTCCGGACGGGGGCAGCGTCGTCATGGGATTGGTCCTCCCTCATGTGGATTTCCTCCTGAGGTGTCATGGGTCGAGCCCCGAACGGGTCTACGCCGTGACCGGTTCGTTCCGGTCGAGGCGCTCGGCGCCCGATTTCGCGATGGTCGACATGGAGTTTGCGAGCGGCGCAATCGCCTTCGTCGAGGGCAACTGGGCGGTCCCGTCATCCATGCCTTCCTTCTCGAAGGTAGAGGTTACGGGGACGAAGGGGATGTTGAGGTTCGACAGCCGGATGCCGGAGCCACTACAGGCCTTCAACGGTGGTCAAGGGCGCCCTGGGGAACAAGGCCTCGATCCGTTTTCTGGTCCGTACTCGGGAGAGATAAACCG
>JASHZW010000151.1 GCA_030042335.1 Nitrososphaerales archaeon | reverse complement strand
AGGTTTCAGCGTCGTCGACTACATCCCCTACGGCGCGCAGTGGTACCCCTACTCTGTCCGCAGGATTCGCGAGCATCCGAGCAATGTCTGGCTGCTCTTCCGCTCCCTCTTTTGAGTCGCTCCAACCGTTTAATAACTAGCGAGGAGCGAGCACGCTGAAGGACAATGGTGCTTGACGCTCTCGAGTTAGGCGTTGTCGCCATAATGGGAATAGCGGTCTTCATCTGGGGTCCCGAAAAGATTCCGGAGATTGCCAAGACCCTCACATCGCTAAAGAAAGAGGTCGACGTCTACACCAAGCAGCTCCAGGGTTTGACCAAAGAGCTTCAGACTTCCATGAACACTGGCAACTTCGACAACCTGAGCAACGTCCTCACCGGCGCAGCGGCAGCACCTGCCGCTCAAGGGCCAGCCGGTCTGGCAACAGCTGCGGGTGTCGCGGCAGCTCCGGGAGCCGCAGCCGCCGCGCTTTCCTCAAGGCCGGATACCCCTCCCGCGGTAAAGACAGGGGACCAGCTCCTCCTCGAGATGGCTAAGCAGCTCGGGATAAAGACGACAGGAAAGACGAGGGACGAGATCCAGAACGAGATCCTCACGAGAGCCTCGAACCCCGTCGAGACGCAGGCCGCAGCGCCTCCCGCGGAGGACGCTTCCACCGCCCTTCCGCCACCTGTGACCTCGCAGGCAGACGCGTGATGGTCTAATCCGCTAGCCGCGGATGCTCAACTAGTATAGACCCCGTGCCCAAAATATCGTAAGGCCGCTATCGTGTTACAAGGTAAATCAAGATGAGTACCTACACAACCGGCCAGACATGGGGAGCCCTGAGGAAGGCATGGAAGGCATACAAGATCGCCAAGGTTCAGAACGACGCCGCCCGAATGAAGGAGTACTCTGAGCGCATCCGTACGCTCCAGACCCAGCTCGGCGTCCCGCAGACGACCTTCCAGGCATAATCAAGGCATCTAGGATAGGAGAAGAACCCCTTCTCCTCTTTTTTTGTTATACTCGCTTACAGATTCTTCTGCAGGTTCGCGAGGACCTGCCTTACCCAGTCCTCTCTCAGCTTCAACGACCGTGATATGCCCTCTACCGTCGCGTCGCGCTCCGCTATGAGCTGGTAAAGCGCCTTCTTCTCGTCCCACGTCATGGGCATCCCGCTGATCGCCCTGGCCACCTCTTTCATCGCCATGTGCCTCAGGTGGAGCAGGACAGACCGCTCGTCCTCGATGTTGCTCAGCCTCTTGTCTATCTCCGATATCAGGGAACCCAGGGGGCGCATCTTCCCGCTCTCCTCGGGCCGCTGGACGATCTCACTGAGGCCCCTGAACACATCGTTCGCGTCCCCGCTGGGGTCGCTGCCCGGCCCGTCGAACGAGTAGACCCTCGCCCTGAACAGGTTCGGAGCGAAGTCGATACTCAGGGAAACGCTCTTGTTGAGGAGATACTCTCTGCGCCTCGGACCATGTGGACTCTCCTCCATCAGCGAAGATACGAGCCCGCTACCCTCCATCGCGTCAAGGTGCTTCGCCACCAGCTGCTGGCTGAACCCGAGCTCCTTGGACATCTGAAGCTGATAGCTGGGGGCCTTGCTCAGCTTCCTGAGAATCTTCCGTCGGACCGGATTCTCCACCGCGAGCAGTATGGAGTCTAGGCCCTCGTCTTCAGTAGACATCGCAACACCTCCCGTCAGAACGACAGTGAAAGCTCATCCGTTACCTTTTTTGTTCTCTCACGATATAAATGCTTATCGTGGGTTTGCCGCACGCGTCCCGAACAATCTCCCTGCCAAAGCTGATATAGACAGCCGTCTGTCTCCCGCCCAGATGACCTCGAAGGTCTCAAGCGGCATCTCCGGTCTGGACTCGATGCTGAAGGGCGGCCTTCCCGAGGGGCGGGTCGTCCTCGTCCTCGGCGAGCCGGGCGCCGGAAAGACCATCCTCAGTTCTCAGTTCCTGTATCACGGTGCCACCGCGGCGAAAGAGAACGCGCTCTTCGTGGGCATGAACGAACCGAAGGCGCGATTTTTGGCCGAGATGGGCGAGTTCGGGATGGACTTCGCCAAACTGGAATCGGACGGGACCTTCTCCTACGCAGATGCCACCGAGATCAGGCGCATACCAGAGCAGGCGCGTGTAGGTAGGATCCCGGTGGGTGGCAAGGAGCTTGGCCTGGTCAACCTCATAGACATGATCCAGGAGGCGGTCGAGAAGAAGAAGCCCAAGCGTATCGCGGTGGACTCCATCTCCGACCTGATCTTTCGTTTTCCCTTGATCGAGGACCGACGGCCCGTGGTCCTTGACTTGGTCGAGACCCTCCAGTCATCGGGGGCCACCACTCTTCTGACGAGCGAGCTGCTCTCGACGGGAGATGAACGTTCCCTGCAGCCAGAAGAGTATCTGGCCGAGGGTGTGGTGCTGCTAAGGACGCTGCGGAAGGGCGTCAGGGCGATTCAAGTCCCCAAGATGCGCGGCTCCGAGGTCGACACTGCACAGAGGCCCTACACGATCAAGGGCGGCGGCATAGAGGTCTACGCTACGGAAGAGGTATACTGAGGTCCGGCGGTCCGAGTGGCTGTCCGCGAAGAATCCAAAATCCCCGGCGAAGTGCTCGACGTCCTAAAGACCACGAAGATAGGCTATCTCTCGGTCAGGTCCGAGAAGGGCGACCTTTACACTTACCCCGTCGCCTTCCTCTTCTCCGGCAATCAGGTCTACACGATGACCCCTATCAGCGCCGCCAAGCTGAGGTTCATGAGGGCCAACCCGGATGTCTCGTTCCTCGTTGACAACAAGGGTCTAACCCTCGGTGCCGTCGGCGCGATGGTTCAGGGGAAGGCGAAGGTCTACAGCATAGCGAAGACCGTCACATCGATACTCTCCATCGGCCCCAACATGGCCAAATACGCCGTCAAATACCCGGACCAGTTCACATTCTACGCGAGAGGCAAATACCTCCCCGATGAGAGGAAGCTCTACAAGTACAGGTTCATCCGGATACAACCGACGAAGATCCTCTACTGGGTCGGCTACAAGTTCGGTCGCTACTCCGGAGGGAAGACGCCGAAGAAAGACGCGCTCTCTGGCGCCTCCGATGACGAGAAGATGGACGCTTTCGCCTCCCTCATGAGGGGAGCGGACGAAGAGTTCCCGGCCGGAGAGGCCCCTCCCCAGTCTGCGGAATGGACCAGCAAGGCAGACGAGGCGGTCGAGAAGGGCATCATCTCCGGCGAGGAGCGCGAGGCTATGGGCTCTTTCAGGGGCTTCCTCCGGCAGGCAGCGGAGGAGAGCAAGGTGGGAGCAAAGGTCACCAGCGACGAGAAGCGTCTGCTGAAGAAATGGAAGTCCTAAGTCTCGGTCCATGAAAGGCGGGCCCGGTGCGATTTGAACGCACGACCTCTGCGAGGTAGATCTCTCTACAGCTCACCCCAGGCGGATTAGGGGGCTGCCGCTCTGTCCGTACTGAGCTACGGGCCCGATACGGGCTCACTTCAAACGATATAAGAGACTTACTCGCCAACATTCTGTTAACTTATCGGCTCATCGGAGACGACATGGTTTAAGGTGACACTGCGAGCGTTAGCTTCCTCCTGAGAAAGGAGTGCTTATAGAGGCAGACGGGGTAACGAGATGTTGCCGACAGCGACCA
>JASHZW010000150.1 GCA_030042335.1 Nitrososphaerales archaeon | reverse complement strand
TCGCGCCCGTCGCCCCTACGGCGGCCAGAGCGCCGCCTCCCTTGGCGGCCCCATCAAGCTTCGTGATGATTATCCCTCCCACTGGGGAGACCTTGTGGAAAGCTAGGGCTTGGTTGAAAGCCTGCTGACCTATAGTCCCGTCGATGACGAGCAGGTTGATGTCCGGCTTCACTTTGGTGACGATCTTGTTCATTTCGTCAAGGAGGTTCTTCTCTTCCTTGTGCCTGCCAGCGGTGTCTATGATGATGAGGTTCTTGGTCTGCTCGAAGAACTTCTTGCCAGCTTCGGCGACCTTGATTGAATCGCTCTGCTTCTCGTCGGCGTAGATGTCCACGCCGATGCGTTCGGCGAGCGTCCTGAGCTGTGTGACTGCGCCAGGCCTGAAGGTGTCCGCTGCTACCACACCGACCTTGAAGCCCTTCTTGCTGTAGAGGCGAGCTAGCTTCGAGACGGTCGTCGTCTTCCCGGAGCCCTGGACACCAAGCATCACTATCACGTTGACCTTGTTCCGGTCGAGCTTGAGAGGCTCCTCGCCGCCGAGCATCTTGTCGAGCTCCTCGTAGAGTATCTTGACTATCTGATCCTTGCGCGTCATCCCGCCTATCGGCTTCTCCTCGAGCGCCCTCTTCTGGACGTTCTCGGTCACGCTCAGGACTAGCTTGACGTTGACGTCCGACTGGATCAGCGTCCGCTGGAGATCCCGTACGAACTCCTTGATGGCAGCCTCATCGACGACCGAGCTGCCTAGGAGCTTCTTGATTGCGCCCTGCAGGCCACTACGTAGGGATTCGAGCAAGATTTCCCCTGTTTTCGCCGGCACCGTACTCTGTTGAAAAGTCTTTGGTAGTCAGGACGAACCCGAGGCAATAACAGAATTCCTAAAGGGAGGAGGGACCGCAGCGCTAGCATTGAGGGTCGGGGTGATGTTCAGCGGTGGAAAGGACTCTGCCTACGCCGCCTTCCTAGCTAGCCAGAAGGACACCCTGACATGCCTCGTCACCCTCAAGCCGCGGCGTGATGACTCCTACATGTTCCATTTCCCGAACCTGCGGTGGACCTTCCTGCAAGCCGAATCCATGGGGCTGCCACAGGTGACCCTCGAAACTGAGGGCGAGAAGGAGGTAGAGCTGGACGACCTCCGCTCCGCGCTGAAGGCGGCCAAAGAGGAGTACTTCATCGAGGGAGTATACACGGGGGCCTTGGCCAGTGTCTACCAAAAGTCCAGAGTCGAGCGGATTTGCGGCGAGCTGGACCTCAAGTGTATATCCCCGCTGTGGGGGATAGACCCTGAACTGCACCTAAGGAACCTGATAAGGGAAGGTTTCAGCGTCATGGTTACGGGGGTCGCCGCTATGGGGCTCGATGAGAGCTGGCTTGGAAGGCTGCTCGACGGACGCATGGTCAGGGAGCTCGTAGAGCTGCAAAGGAAGTACGACCTTCACGCGGGGCTCGAAGGAGGCGAGGGCGAGACGTTCGTGCTCGACTGCCCGCTGTTCGAGAAGAAGGTAGAAGTATCGTCCTCGGAGAAACACTGGAATGGGGTAAACGGGTACCTCGAGTTCCTCGATGTGCGACTCGTCGAGAAGCCATCGTAGATTACGCCGGCTCTATCAGAACTGGATTTCATCAGTAGACTGTCAGTCGGCTCTTCCGATTCGATCATCTAGAGCCGGCAGCACCCGGCCGTCGCGGGCAGTAATAAGCTGCGCAGAGGTCTAGCCACTGCCCTTTACGCGCATTATCTTGTTCTTCCCGAGAACGACCCATACCTCTACCTCGGCCCCCGGTACCAGTTTGCCCTGAAGCTCCGGCTCGGTTGGCATCGGGCTCTCGGTGACCTCGAAGTTCTGCAGGTCCATCAGCTGCACGCTGGTAGGCGTCGTGGAGACTATTTGTGCAGACCTCTTGTCGATCATCGGGGTCTCGACATGCGTGTCCACTGTCCCGATGAAACTCTTCTTGGAACCGGTGAAGACGGAGATGGCCGTCAACCGAACCTTGGCGCTGCCGTGCTTCCCTGGCTTGCTCTTCTCGACCTCGACGATTCTGCACGGCTCGCCGTCGATGATTATGTAGCTGCCTTCCTTGAGGCTACCGAGGTCAACTGGCCTGCTCAATTGCTTAGCCTCCGAGTTTTCAATTCTTGGTAATTAAGCCTTGAACCTGTCAGGATGTGCGGTCACCGAATTGTATATTATTCCGAATTGCTGTAGGGTAAGCTGGCGAATGACGAAAGACAGCCACGTATGAAGCCTGAATGACCCAAGCCTAGATGACGTTCTTTTTGTTTGATACGCAACCCCAACAAATCTATCTGGCAGTGAAGCGCGTGTTTTGAGTGAGAAGATTCACGTCTTAGATTCCACTGCGTTCTTCGCTGGCATCCCGTTTCAGGGTGAAGGCCGCTACTATACGACGTACCATGTCATGGACGAGGTCGGAAGCAGGGGCGTCGGCTCCCAGCTGATTCATTCGCGCGTGCAGGTGACAGAACCCTCCAAGGAATCCACGCAGAAGGTTAAGCAAACCTCCTTGAAGACAGGGGACTCCAAATCTCTATCCGAGGCGGATGTATCGATAATCGCCGTCAGCCTGGACTTGGTTTCGTCGGGTAGCGACGTCATATTGGTCACCGATGACTTTGCAGTGAGGAATGTCGCGGAGTCGCTCGGCATTGGCCTTTCGCAGACCAATGTCCGCGGCGAGTGGAAGCAAATAACTTGGGTGACGTATTGCAAGGGATGCGGCAAGAAGTATACGGACCCAAAGGCGACGGTCTGCGATGTATGCGGGACGAAGCTGTCTCGAAAGCCCAAGTCATAGTTTTGCAATTTTAATAGGGCA
>JASHZW010000149.1 GCA_030042335.1 Nitrososphaerales archaeon | reverse complement strand
CTTTGGTGACCGGAGGGAGTAGAGGGATAGGGGCAGCGATATCGCGAGTGTTCGCCGCGGAAGGAGCTACTGTGATGGTGAACTTCAGGAACTCGGAGATGGAGGCGAACGAGGTGGTGGGAGACATACAGAAGTCCGGCGGGGAGGCGCTGCCCATCAAGGCGGACATCTCGAACCCTGAGGACGTGGGCAGAATGTTCGATTTCATAGCCGATAGATTCGGCAGGCTGGATGTGTTGATGAACAACGCGGGAGTGGCCAACGCGAGCATCTGGAACGCCACGCTGAGCAATATCACCCCCGCGATGTGGCAGAAGGTCCTCTCGACGGACCTCGTGGGAGGGTTCTCGTGCGACCAGCGCGCCGTCCCACTGATGACGAAGGGGGGGACGATAATCAACATCTCGTCCACACCCGTTCTCGTCGGTGACACCCAAGGCCTCGTCTACGCATGCGCCAAAGCGGCCGTGCTGACAAAGACCAAGATGCTTGCAAGGCTGCTCGCCCCGGGGATTAGGGTGAACTGTATGATTCTGGGCTCGATCGAGACTGGTTGGGTGGATTGGCTCGGCCAGGAGGGAGCGGAGGCGTACCGAAGCTCCATACCGGAAGGGAGGTTCGGGAGACCAGACGAGGTCGCGAATGTCGCTCTCTTTCTGGCCAGCGACGATTCGAGCTACATCACAGGCCAGGGAATCGTGGTGGACGGTGGCGAAGTCATGGACTGAAGCCGGCGCGTACTTTGTTTATGTGCGACGCCGTCCCATAGAGTAGAGAACGCTCTGTCTCGACGCACCGTAAAGACACTCAATGATGCTTTATTTACTCGGGCGACGGTGTTCTTGGAAGTTTGCGACGAACCGTTGGGCCGTTGGTGGCCGCAGGATGACGAGATGGGCTTTTGCAGGCTCCTGGCTAATCGGGATGCGATGATCGATTTTGGCGCCTGCCGTCAAGGAGGTCGAAGCGGTTCAGGAAATGCTCTTGAGCCTTACCGGGACGAAGTTCGAGGCAACGAATGTTCCGGACCAGTTACGAAACCGGTCGCTTCAACCGAAGTGGTTCCTCAAGTGTAACGACATGCAGCAGGCAAGGGTGATTCCGTATCTGAATGAAGTCTGGAAAGAGGAGGAGGGAGCGATATGGATGGAATCTCTCCCCCTCGGCGACACCATCGACTGGATCGAGGTAGCCTACGGGGAGGAGGCTGCTGCGGCGTCCATAGATGTGAACTACTCGGAGTTCGGTAGCAAGGAGTTTCAAGCCAGGTTCGGCCGCGAATATCCACTAGTCTACCAGAGGATACAGAGGTACGAGGAGGTGGCCGACCGCGTATCAAGAGACAAGAAGGCACACCTTGAGCTCAGGAAGAGTGGCTCGAAGGGCATAGTTGTGTTCAGTTTTGCGGTCAGGATAGCGAAGGTGGACAGCAAGACGCTCGCCAGAAAAATCGGGACGAGCCTTAACGCGCTGAAAGAGGCCTACGCTCAGGCCATGCAGGTGTAGCCAGATGAAGATGGGAATGGCCCTTCGCGCTACCGTCTTCGAGCCCAGCTTGATTAGCAAGCTCGTCCCTCTGCTCGACGAGACCCGTGTCGATTCTGTGTGGTTCCCGTCTGTCGGGAAAGCCTTCGACCCACTCGATATGTGCGGAATAGCGCTCGGCGAGACCCGACGTCTCCGCGTCGCTACCGGGGTGATCAAGTCGTCTGATTATGGAGCTGAGATGCTACTCGCTAGGGTCAATACCTTGAGCGAGGGGTCCGGGGGAAGGTTCATCTTGGGAGTGGGCACCGGTCCAGGAATCGGTGGTTCAGCCGTGCAGGGACTAGTGAGCCTCGCATCGAAACTTCGAGAGGCCTATCCCGGTCGGACGACGCCGCCCATATTCTTCGCAGCTCTAAGAGGGAAGATACTCTCTATGGCAAGTCGGCACGCAGAGGGCGCTGTACTCAACTTTTGTTCCCCGGACTTCGTAAGCGAGATACGGCCGAAGGGAAAGAGAGGGAAGTTCACACTCGGATGCTATGTGAAGCTGTTCTTCGCTGAGAAGGACGCGGTCGCAAGGAAGATGCTGATAGACGAAATCAGGATGTATGACCGAATTCCCCAGTATCATGCGATGTTCGAAGAAATCGGCGTGTCAGTCGCAATCCGTGGACTTGGCCGTGGGTCCACGATTCCGGACGAACTTCGGGAGATATCGATGGCGAACCCTTCTGATGTGGAGGTAATCGGGATGCTTGAGAAGTTCGTGGAGGCCGGTGTCGAGCTTCCAATAGTCTACCCTTACGTTTCGGGAGATGAGGGATACAAGACCTCCGTAGTCGAAAGACTGAGCAGGCTGGCGTGAATCAGACTTTCTCTGTCGCGACTGCCTTCGGGATGAACTTGAGCGATATCGAGTTGGCACAGTGCCTGGTGTTCTTCCGGGTGAAACCCTCTCCCATGAAGACGTGGCCTAGGTGCGCTCCGCAAGCCGCGCACTCGATCTCGGTCCGGTGTCCGTCTGCATCCTTTATCCTTTTCACCGCCCCAGGTATCTCGTCGTCGAACGCCGGCCAACCACATCCAGCGTCGAACTTGTCTTCGGAACGATACAGTGGTGTCTCGCATCTCCTGCAGACGTAGGTGCCCGCCTTGAAGTTGTGCTCGTATTCGCCCGAGAAAGGCATCTCGGTTCCCCTGTGGACTATGATTTGCTCCTCTTCAGGAGTCAGTTTGTTCATTTTCAACTTTTATCGTCGTTTCAGGGCGCGCCGTTCGTATTAAGCTATACGGCTGAACTCCAAGGTTGAGGCAGCTGCGTAGAGCGGACTCCTATCTAGTTCTTGCGGTCGTACCAGTCGAGGAACCTTCCGAACTTCTCAACGAAGTCCGCCAGATCCTCCTTCGTGTGTGCCCCGGTTATCCCGTGGTGGAAGAGTTCGTGGGAGTGGAAGAGTATTCCGTTGTCGAGCATCTTCTTCCTGAACGCTGCGTAGGCCTTCGCGTTGACGGCCACTGTCTCACGGTAGTTCGAAATGACGCGATCGGAGAAGAAGATCTGGAACTTCCCGCCCACCCCCTGGAAGCGGAGTCCATACTTCCTGCCCTCCGCAAGTCCCTCCAAGTTCTTCCTCAAGTACTCCGTGTTGCGGGCGAGGGACTTCTGGAGCGACCCGCTCTTTAGGACATCAAGCGTGGCGCATGAGGCAGCCGCGCTAATCTGGTTTCCGTTGTAGGTACCCGCGTATGCCACAGTACCACCGGGCTTCGAGACGTTGATCAGGTCCTCTCTGCCGACTACCGCGCTTATCGGGTAGCCGTTGGCCATGGCCTTGCCGAATATCGACAGGTCGGGCTTGACATTGAAGTATTGTTGTGCTCCGCCCGGCGCTATCCTGAAGCCGGTGATTACCTCGTCGAAGATCAGGGGTATGTCCAGCTCCGAGGTTACGTCCCTGAGTTCCTCAAGGAATCCCTTCTTTGGCATAAGAGCACCCGTGTTGAAGCAGATGGGCTCTATCATGACTGCCGCGATTTCGTCCTTGTGATTCGTGATTATCCTGTGTGCGCTTTCGGCATCGTTGTACGGAAATATGATGGACGATCCAAGCGCCGCTTGAGCCAGTCCTGAGGAGGCCGGAATTGGCAGCGGATTCTTCTCTGGCCCTGCCTGCTTGAATTCAGGGTGGTAGCTCACGAGCACGGGATCATACCATCCGTGATACCCTCCCTCCGCCTTTGCAATCTTGTCCTTCCCCGTGTAGCCTCTCGCTATCATCAGGGCGTGCATGACCGCCTCAGTTCCTGAGTTTGAGACCCTTGCCATTTCTGCCGAAGGTATCATCCCGCAGAGCGTGTCGATGAGCTTGAAGTCTAGCTCCGTCTCGACTCCCGACGTCATCCCGGCGTTGATGGCTTCGATCACTGCTCGCTTGACGCGCGGGTCCGCGTGACCCAGCACTATACTCCCGTAACCGATGACGTAATCGCAGTATTCCTTGCCGTCGAGGTCCCAGAGCTTCGAGCCTGCAGCGTGCTTGTAGTAGATTGGGTGGGGCTGCTCGAACCTGTAGTTGGACTGTACACCGCCTGGAGAGAGCTTCGAGTATTTCTTGTAGAGTCTTTCTGAATTCTTCATCCGGCCTTCGCGTTCTCAGCCCCGATAATAAAAGCGCAATCTCACTCCTAATGGCTTGCGGTTGTGGGTGTTCCCCGCTCGACGGGACATGATTTATCGATGTGTCGCGAGGAACCCAGTGATGGGATAGAAGGATTCGATCGTTGTGTGAGGGATTTTCCTGGCGCTGCACATCCTGTCGAGCGTCGAGGACCTGATCGTGAACACCTTATCCGCGCTCTCTGCTGCGTTCGCGTCCCCGGCGCCATCACCGACATACAGGACGCGGTATCCGTGCTCCTTGTAGCTCATTACCGAGTCCTCCTTGAAGTCCCTCGAGACGGGGAACTTTCTCTTTGGGAACACTAGCCCGAATCCCTTGGTCGGTATGGTGTACGAGCGGGGACAGATGAGCCGAGGCGTCGGTATACCCGATGCCTTGAACGTGCCCTTTATGGTGAAATCCAGACCCGCGCTGACGATTGCGAAAGGGATACTTCGTGCCTGACACTCATCAAGCAGTTCCTTGAGCCCTGATCTGAATGTGGCGAATCTTCTCAGATATGCGGTTATCTCGCCACGAGATTTCGCTCTGATCATCTCGTACTGTCTTGCAACACATTCCTCGACGTTGATTTTACCTTCGGCCAGCATATCGTTGAACCTCTCCCAGTATGGCTGTGCGAACTCGACCAAGGCGAGCTCGGCAAGATCCCTCTCGATGATGGTCCCGTCGAAATCAGAGAGAACCGCCCACATAGAAGCTGCCTTCTACGGAATGCGGTGATAACTCTTGTTCCGGCCACTGGCTGACTCTACCGCTCGATTACCGAATGGGTTTGCAAGCAATATAACGTGGCGTAGCCGAGTCTTCGTGATTCACGTGGAAAAGACAACCCTAGGCAACAGTGGAATCAAGGTATCAAAGGTCGGAATAGGGCTATGGCAGGCGAGCGACGACTGGAAGGCCAACGACAATGAGGTCATAGCGGCCGTAGAGCAGGCGCACAACCTCGGAGTCAATTTCGTCGATACCGCCGAAGCCTATGGTAATGGTCACAGCGAGTCGGTCCTCGGGAAGGCGCTCAAGCAGGTCGGCAGGGACAATTTCGTGGTCGCGACGAAGGTCTACGGTGCCCACCTCAGGTACGACGAGCTGCAGAAGGCCGCGGCCGCAAGCATGAGCAGGCTCGGCGTCAAGGAGATAGACCTCTACCAAGTCCACTGGCCTGACCCATGGGAACAGATTCCCCTGAAGTACACGATGAAGGCCATGGAGAAATTATACCTCGAGGGCAAAATCAGGGCGATCGGCGTAAGCAACTTCGCGGTTAGGGATCTTGAGGAAGCAAGATCGTATCTGT
>JASHZW010000148.1 GCA_030042335.1 Nitrososphaerales archaeon | reverse complement strand
ACCTTCTCGCACCTCCAATTGTCCTGACAGAATTTATCAAAGTCGCAGGACCGAGGTTAGGAAGGGACGGTGCGAAGGCACGACTCGGGCTGCTAAAAGACAGGGGAATGCGGATAGCCGCCCTGGAGGAAGAGGAGGCAACTGCTGCGGGGGAACTCCTTTTGTCTCATCAGGATGTCCCAATTGCGGATGCACTGATTGGCTCCTTCGTCAAGACGGGAATAGCGGAGTACGTCGTGACGGACGACCCGCATTACAAGATGCTCAGCATCAAGACAAAATGGTTCTGACGTTTGGAAGTGAAATGGAAACCCCCGATGAGTTGATGGCAGGCCCGGCTGGATTTGATTAAACAATTAAGCGAATCCGAGAAAGCCGGGAGAACTGGACGCCCGTTAAATTCCTGCGCTCGCGTCCCTCAACCATTGATTATCTTCGCGAGGACTCTTCGCTCGGCGTTCCTACTGTGAGCCGCCAGAGCAGGCAATAGGGGGCAAGTATCGTGAGGTCATCCTGCTCGTATAATGACTTGAAAATGATGGGGGATTCAGCAGATGCTGACGATCAAGAGTTCATCCGAGCACGTCATCGAGCCAATCCATCTCTATTTGGTTCTTCAAGAGCAGGTTGTTGACCATGCTGTGCCCCTCGCCGCCCTCAGCGGTCGTTCCGATCCTTATCTGGCTCTTAGGATGGTTCATGAACTTCTTCCATTGAATCTTTTCCGTTTCCATTCTCGTGGGACTGAACTCGCTCTCGCCTGCAAGAATGAGCAGTGGACAAGTTATGTCCTGTTCAAGCCCATTCAACCTAAACGCATGCAAGGCGTCCAGCCACTCCGCTATTGGGGCGTTGGCGTATCCACACCGGGCTCGAAAGTCGGAGGTAGCGGCCAGCCTGATGAAAGATTGAGACGTGTCGAGGCGTGACTCCAGATCGCGCGGATACGGCTTTGTCGGGTCAAAGCCCAGTAGTTCGATGAACATCTCCTGAATATCTGTAAAAAGCGGGAGTGCTATCACCGCTGCCAAACGCTTCTCGAAAGCAGCAGCCCTTGGACCGAAATAGCCACCGAAACTGGCGCCGATCAAGGCGACTCTGTCTTTATCGACCTCGGGACGGCCGAGGACGTAATCCAGGACATAGCGAATCGGAACTTCAGCATCAGGACGGAAGAACAGGTCTGGGTAGTCATAGAACATCGCCTTTTGTCCCGGGATCTCGAACATGAGCGCATTGTAACCCCTTCTCTGCGCGCCCGCCGGGACCACACCATAGAGTTCCTCGAGCGCGCTATCGCCTCCGCCGAGCACAAGAACCGTCGGTCTCTTCTCACCTGGAGGACCGCCGGGAACGAAGTAACCCGGCATCGTCCTGCCATTTTCGTAGGGGATGCTCACGAGTTCGAGTTGTGGGTCGAAGAGTTTAGCGGCCTGGCGGAAGCACCCTCTCTCTTTCTCGTACGATGCGTTATAGCTCGGATCCGCAGGGTTGGCGTACATGTTCCTGGCTCCCCAGTAGGTCGTGGCGCGCAAGAATGCATCGCGAGCGCTCACCCGATGCCCCTTTTTGAGACAGTCCCACCCAATCGCCTCGACCCGCTTCGCGGTCACCTCCCACGCATTGGTGAAGCTTTGGAAATCTCCATCGACAATCCGGCTGGCCGTTTCGTAACATTCCCCCACCGCCGACCCGCCGTAGTTGCCCCTCCCCATCACTCTCGTGAAGTAAGAATCGAAGTTACTCCCAAACCTATTCGCCTGGCCCGCCGTAAGGCGAAATACTAGCTCCTGTTTTTCTTCCTTCTTCTCGATTTTCTCGCTCATTTGTTTTCCCTGCAAGTGATTTTCAATTGGTCGCTAATACGTGTGTAGGCGAACATGTTCGTCAGGATGCTGATATACGCTAGCTGGGCATCAACCGATGTGTGACGCCGTGTTCCCGGTGATAGTCGTGATAGGTTCGCTCATAGGCTTCGCCGGCACCCTCGTGTATCTGAGCGATACTCTGTTCGGAGGCACGGAGCCCGACAGGGTCTCGTGGCTCGTTTGGTGTGTTGCCCCGCTCACCGCATTCGCCGCATCATGGGAGTCAGGGGTGAGATGGGCGGCGCTGCCGACGTTCATGGCTGGTTTCGGGCCGCTCCTCGTCCTCATCGCCTCCTTCGCGAACGCAAAGGCATACTGGAAGCTTCACACCCTAGACTATGCGTGTGGTGCATGTGCCTTTCTGGCGCTGGCGCTCTGGGCCATCACCTCGGACCCATCGATTGCGATAGTTTTGTCTATCACGACCAGCGGGCTCGGCGCGGCACCGACCATCGTCAAGGAATGGCGCAACCCAGAGACCGAGTCAGTCGCCGCGTACCTAGGAGGAATTGTGAGCGGACTCTCCGCGTTCACCGCGGTGACTTCATGGAACCTCCCTTCAGTCGCTTTCCCGTCGTACATGGTGCTGATAAGCGTCATTCTCGTGGCACCGCTCTTACGCAAGAAGCTAAAGCCGGGCATAGGTGGCATTGGCATACGTTCGACACCCGAAATCATCGACCAATTCCAAATGTCCTGTTTGTCGGATCATCGGAACGGTTCCGATGGGCTCATTTCGGTTGACGCAAGTCGCCGAGATATTGGTGAGACCGATGAAGAATTCCGAAGTTGTGTTCAGCTAGAAGACGAATGGGAAGAACGGGAAGAGGAGAAAGCTTCGAATGATATGGCGGGCGGGAAGTCGGTGAAGGTTCGGACTCCAATGATCCGGTCTCCCTCAAATGTGAAAAGGTCTACTGCTTCAAACTCTTTCTTGCTCCCGTCTTTCATGTTTGCCTTCATTCGCAACAAAACGGCAGCCTTGTTTGCCTCAGCAATAATGCCTGTCACCTCATGAGATCCGTATCCTGCCACTCTTGTCGCTTTGTAGTACTGGATCAGCTTGGAAGCTCCCACAATGGGTGGACCAATCGTCTGATACACCACTTTTTCTGAGACAATCGGGAGTAGCTCGTCATATCGTCCCGAATCGACAATCTCCAGATACTTTCTCGCTGTCTCTTTCATTCTATCAACGGACAGCGATCCGGCAGACATACAGGGAGAGAAGGTTGTCCGGCTAATATGTGTGTAGGCGAACAAGTTCGCCATAACGCAGAAAAACACCGTTACGGAGAAAAGCACATCTTGGTGGACAAGGGTGCTGGTCGCACGTTGCGCAGACTCGTCCTCGAACTCCCGCTGGAACAACTTAAGGACAGGGGCCAGGCGATACCACCTCACCTGACCAACCTGCTGGAGAAGGTCGAGTCGCTCGAGACGCTTTACGTCCTCAAAATGGTTCCAGGGGAGTTTGCTGCTGTGGCCAGAGTCGAGGTCAAGGACCCAAGGTTCAAAATCGAGGAGATCTTCCCCACGGAGGGAATACAGGGTTCCAAATTCGAGATGGAACTTCTGGACAAAGAATCCGACACCACATCTACGTATCTCATGAAGTCGAGCGCGCGACCCTACCTTCGCCGGATCGAGCAAAGAAGTTCGATACCATACGTCGCCACTCCCTTCGAATATAGGAATGGTAAACTTCGAGTAGCTTACCTTGGTAGCTCGTCGCAGATAAGGCGACTCCTTGCGGTCCTCGCTCGTCTCTCGAAACAATCACGAATCAGATACAGGGTGACCTCGCTGGGGGACGCGAAGTTCCCGCCCAACTCGCCGGTGGGACGCCTGACGGAAAAGCAGCGGCGGGTTCTAATCACGGCGTACAGATTGGGATATTACGACGTTCCCCGAAAGGTAACCGCCGAGGAATTGGCGGAAAGGCTCAACCTAGTGAAGTCGACATTCTCGGCGCATATAAGAAAGGCTGAATGGAGGCTGCTAACCGAAATGTTGAGAGAACTCTGATTCTAGAATGGTATGCTTATGGTATCAAAGCAAAGTTGCTCGGATGACTGTATTGAACAGGTCAAATTACATTATATCTACCTCAGCAGACGGAGTATGTTCTGAGTGATTTTGAACTGAGTGTCGGAAGGAACCTAGGACTACGGTGAGGGAGCAGATGATGGTGTTCGCTTCCCACCGGGATTTTTAGCCAACATGGTAGAATCGCGCACCACCTCCTTCGCTGGTACCGAGGCAGGCGGACAAAGGCGTATCAACGCTGCGAAGCCTTGCTCGTTTACTCTAGACCGTCGAGGTGTCAGCTTGCTGTCGTGAGCTCTAGACCGAAGCCGCAACTTCTTCCCGCGCTGCGCCGAGACATTTTAACTATGTCTACCACCAACCGATGCGGTATTCTTGAGCGTCGGCTATCAGTCGCCGAGTTCGGTAGCAAAACTCGTCAACCCGAGGGCAATTGCGGTGGTCGGCGCCTCGAGGCAAAGAGAGAAGGTGGGGAACATAATATTCAGAAATCTTGCGGCCACTTTCGTCGGTAGGCTCTACCCGATCAACTCGAGCGGAGGGGACGTCGAAGGAAGACCAACCTACCCGTCACTGTCCTCGGTTAAGGATGAGGTTGATCTAGTCGTGGTGGTAGTCTCGAGAGACTCCGTCCCGCAAGTGATGCTGGAGGCCGCGCGCAAGGAGGTCGGCGGGGTCGTGGTTATCTCCTCAGGCTTCAGCGAGGCCGACGCCCACGGCGCGGAGCTCGAAGAGAAGGTGCGAGGCATCGCCACTGAAGCTGGAATCAGACTTCTTGGGCCCAACACCTTCGGCCTCATCACGCCATCGTTCAATGCCACCTTCGCCTCTCCGGAGGTCACGAAGGGCAAGGTGGCGCTAGTCGCACAAAGCGGCGGCCTCGGCGCCTACATGCTGGAGTGGGCCCAGAGAACCGGGACCGGGATAAGCTACTTTGTGAGCCTAGGAAACCAGGCTGACGTAACCGAAGCAGAGGTCCTCGATTTCCTCGCGGACGATGCGGAAACGGGCGTGGTCTTCGTCTATCTCGAAAGTGTCCATGATGGCCGGAAGTTCCTTGAGCTCGTCCCGAGGGTGGCCAAGAAAAAGCCTGTAATCTTCCTGAAGGGCGGCCTCGGAGTGAGGGGGTCCGAAGCTGCAAGGACCCATACCGGCCGCCTAGCGGGATCAGCCGATGTGTTCAGAGCCGCAGTAAACGCCGTCGGAGGCATGCTCGTTGACGACCTCGAGGATTCGCTAAACCTAGCTAGGCTTTTAATCGGCGAAGAGGCAATCAAGCCGGACCTCTTGGTGGTCACGAACTCGGGAGGTCATGGCGTGATCACGGCTGACGAGATAGAGAGGCACCCTTCCCTCAATCTTGTGTCGCTGTCGGAGCGTACAAAAATGAGCCTTGCGACGCTGATGCCGCCACAGGTTCGTCCTGCAAACCCGCTCGACCTTTCCGGGGACGCTAACGCTGAGAGATACCGGACTGCAATGACTGAGTTGGGGTCTCTTGAGTGCACCAAGCTGGTCCTCGTGCAGGCGCTGCCCCTCCTGAGGGGTGTCGAGGTCGCCAAGGTCCTAAGCGAGTTCAAAGGCAAGGGCGTGGTGGGTGTCTTGATGGGTACGGACGAAGACGCTGCAGCGAGAATCCTTGATTCAGATGACATACCAAGCTTCAGGTTTCCGGAAGAGGCAGTCAGGGCGATAAGCAGACTGGTCACTCGGCCTCTGCCAAGGCATAAGGTGAGGACTTCCCAGCCCATACCCGAGGCAGAGAAACTCGTCTCGGGCAGGCGTGTTCTCACAGACAGCCAGGCGCTCCGATTGATGGAGGTCTACGGGGTCAGAGTCCCGGAGTATGGTTTTGCCAGCTCCCCTGAGCAAGCGGCGAAAGTCGCGGATAAGATTGGATATCCGGTCGTGATGAAGATTTCCCCTGACGAGCCCATCCACAAGACGGAGGTCGGCGGAGTCGTCGTTGACGTCGTCCAGGCAAAGCAGGCGTCGGAGGTGTTCACTACCCTGTCGAGGTTCTCGCCTAGGGTTATGATTCAAAGACAGATTGCGGGCCTGGAGGTCTTCCTGGGCGGACTCGACGACGATACATTCGGTGAAACCGTCCTCGCGTCTGCCGGAGGCGTCTATGTCGAGGCATTGGGACGACCATCCTATAGGCTTGCTCCCGTCATTAAGGACGAAGTCGAAGAAATGCTGCGTGAGAGTCAGGTGTACGACCTGCTGCACGCGCGGAGGAGGGACTACGACCAAGACTCACTGGTTGAAAGTATACTTCGCCTTTCTCGGATGATTGTTGACCTGCAGATCAAGGAGATCGACCTCAATCCGGTTATCGTCAACACAGAGGGTGCATTTGCCGTTGACGTGAGGGTAGTCCTGAATTAAGCTCAGAACTCATATGTTCGCGCTCGCTGCACTGTTTTCGCTGTGGGCGAATAGCCTGTGAGAAAACTCTCCGGACACTTCAGTACATGAAGAATCCCACTCAGGGAACTTGAGCGGTGGCGGGCCCGGCAGGATTTGAACCCGCGACATCCGGCTTTCTTCCCTTCGGACGGTCCGAAGGCCGGCAGTCTATCCATACTAACTTACGGGCCCAAAAAGAGGGCGGATTTCTCGGGCGATATAAAACTACGAATTGGCCTGAATGAGCGGGTATGACGTGACGAGAGTCCCAAGGCAGCAGCCACACTAACTGTCGCAGGCTGCCTGTCGAGTGGCACAGTAATTTTCTTGCGTTAGTCAATTGGTCATCCGCCGAAATGGATTGGTCGCGAGGAATCCTGCAAGTTGAATCGAACATCGACATCGACCATAACAATCCCACTAGAGCGTACTCGCAATCTCTCGAAGAGGGCATTCAACCTTCGTAATGTACTCGTCCTAGTCTCTGCGTTAGCGACAGGCAAGACAGCCATCCTGCTCCTCGTCTATCTGCTCCCTCCCGCGTCGGTCACGAGAGTTCCTCAGTCCTTTCCTGACTCGAACGGGTTCAGTTCTCTCGTCGCCGCCTTCGCAAACCTGTGGGATGCGGCAAACTACGTCAAGATAGCCCATTTTGGCTACCCGCCGTACGACCCGCTGTCAGCGTCGAAGCTCTACGCCTTCTCGCCCTTCTACCCGGCGCTGATATATCTGGGACACTATCTGACAGGATCTTTCCTGACGTCTGCCTTTATGGTGACGAACCTGTTGAGCTTTGCCTTCCCGCTGGTACTATTGAGGGTGATGGGCTTTAGGACGGCACTCTTGGTCGAGCTCTTTCCCACATACCTGGTTTACTCGACCGTCGGATACTCCGACGCCCTGGCTCTGCTCTTCCTTGGACTGGCCTTCATCTGCTTCTTCAGACGCCGTTATCTGTTCACGGGTCTTGCAATAAGCGCCGCGGCCCTCGTGATGTACGACCTGTTCCTGGCAGTGGTGCCCTTCCTGGTCTACATGGTCCTGTTCGAGAAGGAGAGGAGGGTCAGGACCTACATCGGGGTTCTTGTGCCGGTGCTGATAGCGGGAATCTCCGTGCTCGCTGCATACCAGATTACGACGGGGAGTCCCTTCACGTTCTTTTCACTGGAGAGAACTCTGTGGGGAGTTCACCTCAGCAACCCCATCGGCCAAGTGCAGTGGCTGCTGACCCACAACGAATCAGGCTCGATTGCGAGCGGACGCTACGTCATCCTCGGGTTGAAACTCACGCCAGGATACTGGCTCGAACGCAATCTTATCTTCGAGTCGTTCTTATTCGGTGGAATCTTCCTGCTGACGAGAATCGCAGACCCGAGGAAGTGGCTGTACGTTTTGTACTCTGCAATCCTAGCGACCCCGCTGTTCTTCGTCGTCGGGACTCCCGTTTACTCGATCCCCCGGCTGATGCTGGCGTCCTTCCCGATTTTCGTTGGCTACTCGATGATGCTGAGGAAGAGATGGCAGCTGGTTGTCTACGGAGTTCTCTGCGTACTCGCGTCTTTCTGGGTAATTCTCTCGTTCGTGTATGGCTTCTTCGCGTAGCAGAGCCGACCTGCCGCGGGGTTGCGGAAGCTAGCGAATCACCGAAGAGATATTATCTTCGATAGGGCGCCCAATCAACCCTTTGTCGGAGACAATGGCGGAGACGAGTTCCGGTGGGGTGCTGTCGAACGCCGGATTCGCGACCACTATCCCCTTGGGCGCGACCCGTCTGCCCCTTACCTGAAAGACCTCCTCGGCGGCTCTCTCCTCTATCACCACCTTGTCGTGGGTCTTTTGCATATCGAAGGTCGAGTAGGGCGCAGCAGGATAGAAAGGCACCCCATGCCTGTTGGCCAAGACCGCGACCTGATAGGTGCCTATCTTGTTGAAGACGTAGCCGTCCTTCGTTATGCGATCTGCACCGACGATGACCTTGTCCACCCTCCCGGAGCTCATCATGTGGCCTACAGCCGTATCGGAGATGAGTGTGCAATGGAAGCCGTCCCGGACAAGTTCGAAGGCCGTGAGACGGGCACCCTGAAGCGCGGGTCGCGTCTCGTTCACAACAACCTTTACGCACTTTCCCGCCTCCCTTGCTGCCCTTATCACCCCGAGAGCGGTCCCGTATCCTACCGTGGCAAGAGCGCCCGCATTGCACTGGGTCATCACGACATCACCGTCCTCGATGAGTGGCTCCCCAACCTTGCCAAGCCGCCGGTTTGTCTCCACGTCCTCCTCGGCCATCTCGACAGCCGTACTGACAACCGTACGGACCATTCTGTCGACGCCACCCCTGGAGGCTGTTGCGGCAGCGACGACCCTGTCAATCCCCCAGAAGAGGTTGACCGCGGTGGGCCTTGTCGCGCGGAGTCCAGCCGCCGCGCGGTTGATATCCTTGAGCAGTTCCTCTTCACTTTTCGCCTTTGAGTTGTGAGCTGCAACAGCGAGCCCCATCGCAGCCGCCACCCCTATAGCCGGTGCACCACGGACCACCATCCGTCTTATCGCGTCTGCCACAC
>JASHZW010000147.1 GCA_030042335.1 Nitrososphaerales archaeon | reverse complement strand
ACGAGAAGAAGAAGAACAGGGAGATCAAGAATCCAAAGCAGATCAAGCTCAAGAACGGGCGAGCTGCGATCAAGGGCACCTGTGGTTCTTGCGGAAAACCAATATTCAGAATTGGTAAGCTGAAGTAACAACACCCTCCCTTCCTTCCTTTTTTGTGCCAAGGAAGAGCTTATGACGTGAACCGGAGCAGGTCAGCTCGCACTTGCTTCGTCTCTACAACAGCCTCGGGAGGACCGTCGAGGTGTTCAAACCCATTCGCGAGGGCGAGGTCCGCATGTACACCTGCGGGCCGACCGTCTGGAACTACGCGCACGTCGGCAACTTCCGTACCTTCACCTTCGAGGACGTCCTCCGCAGATACCTGCTCTACAAGGGCTACAAAGTGACGCAGGTCAAGAACCTCACGGACGTCGAGGACCGTATCATCAGGGGTATGAAGGAGACGGGGAAGAGCCTCAAGGGACTCACCGACTTTTACACCGACGCGTTCATGCGAGACATGGAGGCTCTCAACTTCCACAAAGCCGAGTTCTATCCGAGGGCGACGCAACACATCCCCGAGATGCTGGCGATGATAGGCTCGCTCCTCCGTTCCGGTCATGCCTACAGGGCCGACGACGGCTCTATCTACTATTCGATCAAGACCTTCCCGAGATACGGCGAGCTCTCAGGGGTAAAGCCTGACGAGCTGAAAGAGGGAGCGCGCGTTTCCGTGGACCACTACGAGAAGATGGGCGCGCACGACTTTGCGCTGTGGAAGGCCTGGGACCCCGAAGATGGCGAGGTCTTCTGGGAGACGGAGCTGGGCAAGGGAAGGCCGGGATGGCACATAGAGTGCTCCGCCATGTCCATCAGATATCTCGGCGAGAGCTTCGACATACACACGGGCGGAAAGGACCTGAGGTTCCCCCACCACGAGAACGAGATAGCGCAGTCCGAGGCCGTGACCGGCAAGACGTTCGCGCGCTACTGGCTGCACGCCGAGTTCCTCAACGTCGAGGGTGAGAAGATGGCCAAGTCCGCAGGGAACTTTGTGACGCTGCGGGAGCTCCTCGACAGGGGCTTCAACCCGAGGGCGATCAGACTCTTCCTCATGGGCGCCCACTATCGGGAGGAGCTCAACCTCACAGACGAGTCCCTGGAGCAGGCGAAGAAGAACATCGACAGGATGGACGAGCTGGTTGAGCGGCTGAGGCTCGTGAACGGCGGCGCCGAGAGCGACGGGAGTGCTGAGCTGGCCACGCGCTTCCTGGACGACTTCGAGGAAGCGATGAACGATGACCTCAACGTTCCGAGGGCTCTCGCGTCCTACTATAGCTTCCAGAGGGCCATCAACACGGCCATTGACGCAGGCCGCCTATCGTCCTTGACTGCCCAAGCGGCGCTGGGGGCACTGAAGAAAGTGGACTCGGTTTTCGGAGTTATGAAGTTCGAACAGGACTCGCTCGCCCCCGAACTGATGGCACTGATCAGGGCGAGGGACGAGGCCCGGGCGAAGAGCGACTACAAGAAAGCAGACGAAATAAGGGCAGAACTGCGGGCCAAGGGAATCGTCGTCCAGGACACCCCTTCGGGTACGCAATGGAAGAGGGCCTAGTTTAGGTAAAGAACCGCTTAACCATCGCTCAACTCACCTCAATCCAGCCGCATTAGTTCTCAGGCGGAGACAACCAGCCATGCAGCGGGAGGCCCACCTGGCAGAATCCAGAGAACTCTTTGCATCCCAGTTGAAGCGGACCATCATCCTCTCCAAAGGCTCTGCGCGCCTCAGAGTCGAGCCGGACAGTTCGGTCTCGAGTCTCTATACGTCCGGCGTGCGCCGTCTGGTTTTCGGCAGGGAGCAACTCGGAGTGTTCAAGGTGCAGTCGGGATTTCTGATATCGCAGCGACAGAAGGAAACGCGCATGTGGATTTCGCCTGGTGTGGTGGAGTTCTGGCCAGCAGATGCTCCCGAGTCTGTGCAGACGATCTCCCTGCTAGATACTACGTCGACCGGCTATTCTCGGTCGGTCGTTCTCTCCAACAGGACCGATGCGCCCGTCCGTCTCAGGGTCGTCTCGCTGCACGACCCGACAACCATGAGCTTCAGAAGGGAGAGGGACGCGCCCGGGGAGATCGGGGTCAACGCGTTCAACAGGGGCGACCATGTCGTCATGGACGACGTCGGTGACACCACCGGTGTCCGAGTCATCGGCTTCTACCCCAGGCCCTCTGCGATTTTCATGACCAAGGACAGGCAACGGGCGCTCGACCTGATGGGTTCCCCTGAGTTTCCCGGCAGCGTTGCGGGGATGTCCGGCGCCATACTGATACTGACGCAGTGGGAGGTCGATCTGCCTCCGGGCGGCCGCACGGAACTTCGTACCACCGCCCTCTACCATTCTGCTTCTCTCGAGACCGCGCTCGCCGACCTGAGCGCGGCGGCGCGCAGGGAAAACGCGCAGGGTCCGGCCTCCCCCGGGATGGTCTTCGGCTGCTCCTCACCGTCCTACAATTTCGCCTTCGCCTGGGCAAAGGCGGCGATGGAGGCGATCGAGGGCGAAGAGGATCGGCTCGACCGTCTTGCTGCAGGCTTCGGCCTTCAGGTAACCAGGCCATCGTACTACGAGAAGGAGTTCGGTTCGCTCAAGTCGCTTCAGCGAAAGGATGGCCTCATCCCCCGTCAGCAATCAGACCGGGGAGGGCCTCTCGAGACGTCGCTCTTCGTGATATCTGCGTGCGGCTACCTCCTCATGAAGAGCGACAAGAAACTCGCAAAGAAGTGGTATCCGTCGCTCCGGAAGGCCTGCAAGGGGCTCGCGGCTCTAGCCCAGTCTGGCCCGGTCAAATCAGGGCCGGATTCCCCGGAGGGCTGGAGGAGAAGGCTGGAATCGGGCTTCCCCACCGGGACGCTCAGCGAAGTGAACTTGGTGGCTGCACGAGCGCTGACCGACATCGCCCAGGTCGCTTACATGGTCGGGAAAGGCAGCGATTCCGCTGACTTTCGAGAGAGCAGCGTGAGGATTGCCTCTGCGCTGAACGCCTCGCTGAGGGATGCCGAGAGCGGTAACCTCGCGCTGAACCTCGACCCCAGCGGTAGGCTTCACAAGGAGCTCACCGTGGACCAGGTCGTGGCGCTCTCGTACAATCTCCTCGACCACAACCTCGCCTCGTCGATGGTGCACAGGTTCCTCGAGGCCGACTTTGAGACGGGTTACGGCCCGCGCACGGTGCCCCGCACCAACGCGCTGTACTACAGTCCGACGTACGGCGAGGGACAGCTCGGGGGCTACTGGACGAGGGCGGCGCTCTCGCACGCGCTGCTGGCCTTCCTCTCAGGGTATCCGAGCATAGGGGGCCTCCAGCTGGAGAAGGTCGCCAGATTGGTCTCGACGGATTCGGAAAAGCAGGGCGGCGTTCCCGGAGAGTTCCCCTACTGGGCCGACGGTGACAAGAAGATAATAGGCAGCAGCGGCTCGGACCCGGTCGCCGCCTCTCGCTTCCTCGAGGCTCTCCTCGTCGGGGAACTGGGCCTCCGCGGATCCGGCAAGAACCTGAAGATCAGTCCTCCCTCCGCGTCGAAGCTCCAGTGGGTGATGTTGCATGACGCTGACCTCGGCGGCTTCGGTTCGTTCTTCCTCGGAAGGGCTCCGAAACAGTCCTTCTCGGCGTCCAGCTACGCATCGGTCGACGCGGGGGAGGCCAGAAAGTTCCCGCAGGCGGAGCGGCTGGACGTTCAGCCGCCCTTCGAGGGGCTGCTCTTCTGGGATGACTCATCGATGCTCGTCTGTCTCGGAAACGGGGGAAACGGCGATGCTGCCACGAAGCTCTCCATCCCGATGAATGCGAAGACGCTGTCGCGCTCTCTTTACGTCGACCTGGACCAGCTGAGTCCAGAGTCCTCGGCGTGGCGACGCGTCGAGAGGGTAAGGCTGCTCGATCATGTCGACCTCCGCGTGGAGCTGCAGGCTGGAGCCTGGAAATGGTACCGGATCGCGCAGATAACGTCATAAACCAACCGCGCTACACCCAGCGAGCAGGGCTGGCTTGGGTCACGCGAAGATTTCCCTGCAGAATGGAATAAAGGTAGAGTATGGGGGCGCGACCTATTCGCTCGACCCGAGAGGGCAGGTCCTCTCCGATTACACCTTCATCTCGCACGCCCACATGGACCACGTGCAGAACCCCGACCCGCACACACGCGTCCTCGCTTCAAGGGAGACGCGCATGCTGGCTAAGGCGAGGGGGTTCGAGCTCGGCAGGACCACCGAGTCAGCGGACGGCGTCAAGCTTCTCGATTCCGGGCACATCCTCGGTGCTAGGGCGATATGCATCGCGGACGAGCTCTTCTACACGGGTGACGCCGCGGGAAGGAACCGCGCCTTCATGGGCAAGTGCAGGACGAAGAAAGCCCGTGTCCTAGTGACCGAGTCCACCTTCGGGAAGAGCAACTACGTCTTTCCTCCCATCGAGGAGGTCGCTAAGCGGGTCAACTCAACCATAGGCATGCTCTTCGACAAGGGCAAGCCCGTCGTGCTGATGGGTTATGCCCTGGGCAAGTCGCAGGTGCTCTCCCACCTCTTCTCTTGCTGGTCTCCCCTCTTCCTCCACGAGCAGGTCGCGAGGATGAACGATGTCTACATAGAGTGCGGCATCTCGCTCAGGCAGGGGACCGAAGTCGGTTCCGACCTCTCCCAGCTCCCGCAGGGCCCCTGGGTGATGGTCTCGCCGATGATGAGTTCACGCGGTGCAGTCGCAAAACGTCTGAGGAAGGAGTTCGGCGCCGCCTTCATCGCCTTCAGCGGCTGGGCCGCCGACCCCGGATACGCGTACTCGCTCGGTGCCGACTACGCATTCGCAGTGAGCGACCACTGCGACTACAAGGAGCTGATGACCCTGGTGCGCGAAGTCTCCCCGGAAGTGGTCTACACGACGCACGGATTCACGCAGGAGTTCGCCGCCGACCTCCGCGGGCAGGGCTTCGACGCCAAGCCGCTGGCGGGCTACCAGACCTTCCTCTCGGAGTACTAGGGTTCTGCGGAGGCTCTGCCGTCAGGCTTGAAGTCCTTCAGGTAAGTGACGAGAGACACGAAGTTAGGGTTGTTGTCGACCTTCCTCAGCGGGACCCTGATCTCCTGGTTGGCTATGTTCACCGTGAAATGCGTCTGGAAGGGGAGCCTCGTGAACGACACGGCAAAGTAGTGGATCTTCCCCTCGAGGGCCTCCCTGACCACGTCGTCGGTGTCTGAGAACCTCCAGATCGAGAACGCGATCCCGTCTATCCAGTTCACGGTTGGGATCACTGTTATCTGCTGGGAGATGTTCTGCCGCATGACCTCCTCGAAGAAGGTCTTGTTATCATACTCGAGGACCTGGTGGACAACTATCTCCTCGAACGGTTCGTAGGATATCTTGGGCATCGTAGCTGCGCGTGCATACCTCAGTTTCGCCCTCGTTAAATATGGCACGGTGGCGCTGCCTGCTGATGTCCGGCGTGGGTGGCCAGGTTGCGTGGTCCTCGGCGTGAAGAGGTTCAACCTGAAGCAGTTCATCACGAAGGGAGTGAAGTTCGCGTTTATCGGAGCTATCGGTACCGGGCTGAACCTGGGCATCCTCTATGCGCTGACCACGTATGTGCATCTGTACTATCTGCTATCCGAGCTGATAGCCATAATCATAGTCTTCGTCTTCAACTTCGTCGGCAACATCCTGGTGGGGAACATCAGGGTCGATGCGGAGCCCAAGGAAGAGGCGCGCTGAACCGTTGCCCCTCCGAACCTTTTTAAAACAAGCAATTTGTCACGGGCGTGGGCCTTGAGTGGTTACAAAATCGAGCAGCACTGATTCTCCCAGGACGGACCAGACACTCTCCCCCAGTTATGACTGGAAGGTTGCCGAATCCAGGGTGAGACGTTTCTATTCTGAGATCGAATTCCACAAGGTGGTGAGCGAGGCGCTTGCCAGGAGCCCCATCGTCGGCTACGTCGAGGGCCCGCCCACGCTCAACGGCTTCCCGCACATCGGCCACGTCCGCGGGAGGATCATGAAGGACCTCTGGTACCGTTACGGCACGCTCTCGAAGATGAACATAGTCTTCAGGGCGGGCTGGGACAGCCAGGGTCTGCCCGTCGAGCTCCAGGCAGAGAAGGAGCTCGGACTCTCGGGGAACAAGTGGGAGGACCTGAAGGCGATAGGAGAGGAGAAGATGGTCGAGGCCTGCAAGAGGCTCATCGCCAAGTATCTCGCCGCGTGGGAGGAATCCAACGACCTCATGGGGCTCATGCTCGACCGCGAGGGCGCCTACATGACCTACCGCGACCCCTACATCGAGAGGGAGTGGAGGTACCTCGAGCGCGCCTGGGCAGATGGCATCCTCGGTGAGGGCTTCAAGGTGGTGCCGTATTGCCCCAGCTGCATGACCTCCCTGAGCCATGCGGAGGCCGTGCTGGGCTACGAGACGCTCGAGGACCCCAGCCTGTACTACAAGGTGAAGGTGGCCGATGGCGCCTACCTCGTCATCTGGACGACCATGCCTTTCACCGTGGTAACCGACGAGCTCGTCGGAGTCGGGCCGGACGCCGATTACGCTTACGTGAAGATGGGAGACGAGGTCTGGATCGTGGGCCAGGAAAGAAAGGAAGCCCTGGCGAAGGAACTCAACCTCGAGTTCGGGGACACGGTCAAGGTCGTCAGGGGGAAGGACCTCGAGGGACTCGGCTACGAGCACCCGCTCCTGCACATGATACCGGGGCTCGAGAAGCT
>JASHZW010000146.1 GCA_030042335.1 Nitrososphaerales archaeon | reverse complement strand
ACCCTGAACAGGATGAACGACGAAGTCCACGGCTTCCGGATTAGTGGTCAGGTCCTTTTGGACGGGCAGGACATCTACGCTCCTGAAGTCGACCCTGTCCTGCTCAAGACGCGTGTAGGGATGGTCTTCCAGAAGCCCAACCCGTTCCCCATCTCGATCTACGACAATGTCGCGTTCGGTCCGAAGATACACAAGTTCACAAAGAGCAAGGAGGAGATGGATACAATCGTCCGGGAGAGCCTCCAGAAGGCTGCCCTCTGGGACGAGGTCAAGGACAGGCTCGCGAAGAATGCCTGGGGGCTCTCAGGAGGGCAGCAGCAAAGGCTCTGCATCGCAAGGGCTCTGGCCGTCCGGCCGGAGGTCCTCCTCATGGACGAGCCGGCATCCGCCCTCGACCCGGGTTCGACCTCCAAGGTGGAGGAGCTGATGGTCGAGCTGAAGGACAACTACACCGTGGTGCTCGTCACTCACAACATGCAGCAGGCAGCCAGAGTCGGCACGAACGTCGCCTTCCTCTACAAAGGGGACCTCGTCGAGTTCGGTCCGGCCTCGGACGTCTTCGAGACGCCACAGAGCCCACTCACAGAGAAGTACATCCGGGGAAACCTCTAACCGTCCCAAGGAGAGATGCCAGAATGCCACGACTGATGGAGATGGGACTTGAAAGACTGACCACCCTAGTGTTGGATATGGGGGCGCTCTCCGAGGCGACAGTCAAGAAAGCGATCGAGGCCTATTCCCTAGGAAAGGACGTGCGGGAGGAGGTCTATTCGAGTTCCGAACAGCTCGCCAACCTGCAGGACGATGTCAATGACCTCGCCACCGAGATGATCGCGAGATACCAGCCTGTTGCATCGGACCTCCGCTTCATCACCTCGGCCATGGAGATAGCGTACGGCTTCTCACGCCTGGGGAGGTATGCGTACGACATCGCTGACATCCTCTCCTTCTACAAGGATCTGTCCGACTGTGACAAAGCAGACATCGAGAAGGCAGCGCGTCAGTCAGTCGACATGATACACCTGAGCATCAAGGCCTTCACCGAGAGGGATGTCATGATGGCAGGGAAGCTCAAGACCATGGACAACGTCGTCGACGACATGTATCGCAGCTATCTGCAGAAGGTCACCAAGGAGACCGGAGGCGACACCAAATGCTACATATCGGGTACCCTCATCCTCCGGTACCTCGAGAGAATAGCAGACCACGCCGAGGATGTGGGCGAGGCCGTCGCGTATACCGTCACGGGAAAGAGAACGAAGAAGTAGACTAATCCTATTCCTTGTCAGGAGTGGGCTCCTGCGCGTTTAGGGAAGGGACGACCCTTACTCCAGCTTCGACCTCCCGATGGCAGTTAGCGCAGATGAGGACGCACTTGTCAAGTTCCTTTCTGATTGAATCCCATGACCTGATAATGCCTCTTCTCGAAAGACCGAAGGTCTTCGTTCTCCTGTCCATGTGCTGAAACTCAAGGCAGCGTTGCATCTGTCATAGTCGCACAGCACACATTTCCCGCCCTTGTAGGCGATTGCCTTCGCTTTCAATTTTCTCCGTCGAATCGTTGGGTTGCTGCTCATGTACGCAGCCATCTCCTCGGGCGATCTCCTTCTTCGGCCGTTTCCACAAGATGCGAATGCCGGCCGGAGCCCATACTTCCTCTCCCAATAGAGGACATTGCCGGGACTGCAGTCGAGTTTCTTTGCAATACTCTCAGTCGAGAGATGTTGCTGTAGCAACTCGGCGAGGATCGTCTTACTAATCAATGAATCCGAAGGTGCTTTGAGAATTTAAGCACCCACTCCTATCCAAGTCGGGCCTGCTCTTCGGGAATAACTATGGCCTCGAGGGATTGCCTTTTCGCGTTCTTACCTCAAGTCCTTCGCCTGAAAAAGCCCCCGAGCTCAGGGCAAAGGCCAAATAAGGTGTAGAAGCAGGCGGCGGATATCTGGCGCCGTAGCTCAGAGGCATCTCGAAAATGCCGGGGAGCATGGTAGAACTCCGATGAGGAGCGAGCCAAGAGCAGCAGGCTGTTACGGTGGGCAACACCACAGTCACCTGTTGGTCGGCCGTTCAAGTCGGCCCGGCGCCGCTACGCTTACGCTACCTCGCACCAGTTTACCATCGCAGCTGCATAGATCTTGCAGCAGTCAACGACTTGCTTGATGGCTACGAACTCGTCAACGCCATGAGTTCCGTCGGAGAGATCGCCAGGGCCGAGCATTATCCCCGTCACGTCCTTCTTCTTGAGCCAGTTGATATCGCACACAGCGGTGAACCCGTCGAACTCAGCCTGCCTTCCGAGGGCCAACTCGAAAGCCTCCGCGGTGGTCCTGCACCCGGGATGGCTCAGGGGGACGTCTATCGGAGGTATGACGACCGGCCACTGCGGCGCGGGGATGTCCAAGGTCGGCGGGTGCTCCCGCAGCCAGTCGTCGTTCTCCGAGATCCTCTTCACGTAGGCCCTCAGCTCCCTCTCCACGTCTTCGAACTTCTCTCCGGGGTCGTACCACACGTTGTAGGTGACCTCGCATCGCTCGGGGAGCGCCACGGTGTACTCGCCTCCCTTGATGAGGGTAGCCGTAAGGTTCGAGGTGCCCCGCGCGAGGATGGGGTGGCGCTTTCTGAGCGCCCACTGCCTCTCCAGTTCCCCGAACCCCTCAAGGAACTTCGTCGCCTTCTGGACTGCGTCTACCCCGGGTGGAGGGCCCATCCCTTGCTGGGGAAAGACCGACCTGTACCTCTGACTCGTGTGGATGGCCTTGCCATGGACGACCAGGTTGAAGAAGAAAACTCCCGGGGTGGCGGGACATATCTTACTGTTCGTGGGCTCCGCGCAAAGGACGAACTCCGGTCGATAACCACGGTCGAGGATCTGGTCGACTCCGAGCTCGTGCTCGCCGGTCTCCTCGCCGCTGACGGCTGCCCCATAGACATCCTTCCGCAGCTTCAGCCCCATCTCCGAGAGGGTCTTCATCGCCCAGAGGAACGCGACGTTCCCCGCCTTCATGTCGCACGCGCCCCTCCCGTAGACCTTGCCATCTCGGACGATTCCCTGCCACGGCGCGACGGTCCATTCGTCGAGGCTCTCCTCGGCCACGGGGACCACATCGGTGTGGCCCAAGAAACCTAACGCGCCTCCACCCTCGGTCCCCTTCAAGGCTGCGACAACATTGGGCCTCTTCTCTGCTTTCTCCCAGGCGTCCACCCTGTCGAAGCAGCCCCACCTGCTCAGCTGGGCGGTCAGCCAGTTCTGGCACTCCCCCTCGCCCTGTGTCTTGTCTATCGACAGGTTGACCGACCTGTGCTGGACATATTCGGAGAGGAACTGGACCATTTCGTCCTTTGTCTTCTCGATCGTCTCTGCGGCCTTCATGACGACGGGTCTGTTCTCGCTTCGGGCGCCGCTCATCACGCCGAGCAGGGCTCTACGTCATATAAGATTCTTGGACCCGAAAAACTACGGGAAAAGCCCGACGAGAAATATCAAGCCCAGCGCTATGAACGCGATTCCGGAGAGAAGGGTCAGTATCTGCATCCCCCGCTGCCCGGTGAGCTTGTGGCCCCGCGATGAGAGGAATATCAGGACAAGGCTGATCCCAGCGGAGGTCACTAAAATGTCAAGCCAGAAGATGGCGTAGGCGGGATTACCGACCGTGGTCAGACCCGTCTCAAGGATCGTCGCTCCGACGGTGAGAAGCCAGAGGATGAAGGCGGGATTGGCCAGCGTCAGCACAAAGCCTCTTGCGAATGACCCGCTTCGCGCGTCCTGCGAGGTAGTGAACTGACCCTTCACTGCCGTTCTGATGGCTGAGAATCCGATCCAGAGGAGGAACGCTCCGCCGAAAAGAGTCAGCTCGGGTATCACCTGCTTGAGAAGCAGCAGGAGACCGGTCGCCAGCACTCCTACCAGCATCGACTGGGCTGCGGCCACCCCGAGCAGCATCAGCATCCCCTGCCGGATTCCCCTGACTCCCTCAGTGATGGAGAGGAAGAATATCGGTCCCGGGACTACGAAGATGAAGAGGCACGTCGCGAAAGAATACGCGATGTAGTCCAGGATGGCCATGACTGGCAGTAACGAAGATGCCGCTTAATTTAGGAATCTATCTGCGCGCCTTTGCTCGTGCAGAACGCCGCCCGGACTGGAATACGTCGGTCTTGATGGCGTGATTGATTGCGTACAAGGCCGGACATCTCTCTTTCGTGAGCTCGATGAGCTCGGTGATGTCCTTGTCGGACTCCACCTCTATGGCAAGCTCCTCGATGAGGGGGGAGTCGATTCCCGACAGGACAGGCCCTATATCGTAAGAGAGGTGGCTCTTCAGCTTCAGGCTCCGCAGCTCCACTCCGTTCAGGCTGCACTGTATTGCGAGCGAGTTGGCGAAGCAGGCAGTCACTCCGAAGAGCACGTAAGTAAGAGGCGAGACATGTACCCCGCGTCCACCGAGCGCCTTGGGTTCGTCAGACGAGACAATGACGTTCGATGCATCGGTGCGCAGCTCCGCGACAAAAGACGGGCTGCCCTCCAGACGATAGACTCCCCCGATGTTCTTCTCGACATGGTGATGCCCGTCCTCCTTTTCGAAAGCCTTCTTCGTCTCCGCCACAGCTTCCAGGTCGATGTTGTTCAGGAGCGTCGAGTTCCTTTGCTTTGCCATCCTGCTCCCGATATGGGGACTTGCCTAAAAGCAGTAGGTGCGGAGCCGAACTCGTCAGTTCGTATAGTTCGCGACGAGCGCGATGAAGCCAACGACCATTATCAGTCCGGCGCCCAGATAGAAGACCGGCACAATCTGGGGCACGATGCTTGCCTGTTCTGCTCCTACATAGGTAAAGTAAGTCAATAGAGCCCCGAGCGCAAGGAAAGCGGCCCCTACCAGCCTTATCATCACGCTGACTCTGGAGCCGGGTGCATCGAGCGACAATTCAGACAGAATCCGAGCCCCCATCATCGATTAATTAAGCTATCCTCGGGTTACGATGTTTCCCAATATTGTAAGGCTTAAATCCAATCTTCGCACAATCTCGCTCGTGCCAGCCTCAAACGACGACATACTCGCGGAGCTGAAGGCCATCGAGAAACTCCTGACTCCGGCCCCCGCGCCGCCGACGCCGAAGGGCTTCGTGAACGAGTTCAGGTCCTTCCTAGACCAGTACAAGGTCTTGGGACTCGCCGTGGCGTTCATCCTCGGCGTCTATCTCGGCAACCTCGTGAAGGCACTCGTAACGGACCTGATACTACCAATCATCGGTTTCGTCGATCCTAGCACCAATCTGGGCACCTACGCTGTGAAGGTGTACGGGCAGACCTTCGGCATCGGGGACTTCCTCAACAACGTCATCACATTCATCATAGTCGCCCTTGTCATCTT
>JASHZW010000145.1 GCA_030042335.1 Nitrososphaerales archaeon | reverse complement strand
CCCTTCGACGGGGTGACGAGCGACTGCGGGAAGAGCTCGTTCTGCTTCTCTTCTGTGCTTATCGATGCTTCCAATTCAGTATCAAGGCGTGTGAGGATTCTTATTAGGGCTTGTTAATACAAAATCCAGATTTTGAAACATGTTCCCGGGTGGGTTTTCATGTCATTTTCAGCCTCTCCCGGGGCGGGTCTATGCCGGTCAGCCCTGATCCATGGGTCGGGTGAAGATGGGGGAGCTAGCGGCGCCCTTCGGAGCGCGCCTGGTTCCTGGCGGTCGTCCGCGGTTTCCCGTAGGCTTCGGTCTCCCTCTTCCTCCAGAACTTCGCGTCCCTCATGTGGGATACGGTGTGCTTCGGACACCAGTGGAAGAACTCCGCCTCCGTCTCGATGTACCAGACCGCGGTGTTGTAACAGTTCGATTCGAGGCACCGATACCCCGTGACCACCCGCCTGAACTTAACTTCGATGCTCAAGGAGACCGAGGGCCACGCCTGTGATACTTCATGTTTCTCGACGTTGCCCCCATCGCAGGGAAGGAGTCTTATTGAAAAGAGACAAAGCCAAGTCGATGTCACGCCTCGAATTCTCGACAAGTATTAGAGAAATCGCAGATTCGTGCAGAAACGCTTAAATGACCATTTCGAATCCCGGAAATATGTTGGCGCTTTCTTACGATGAATCTGCGTTCCAAGGTCAGCAAGCCCATCGTCTCCAACGCCGAGACTAGTACCGATGACACCGACTCACCACGCCAACTCTTTTGGACTCGATTCGACGACCGTCCCAAGGTTGGGGAGAGTCTGGAAGACGTGAGCGAGACGTCCTCGGATTCCTGGGCCCTGAGGGAGCTGGCGGAGCAGATCAAGGGCTCGGACGAGGCCGAGATAAGGCCGCAGGAGAACCTCAGCGGGTACAGGGCCGTGCTGGTCGCGTCCCTGGACAAGGCCCTCGAGATAGTCGGAAGGTCGGGCAGGGAGGTGATCTACGGCCTCATGGAACGGAGATACGGCCTGCGCGCCGAAGACATCGTCACCAAGCCGGGGGTTTACGTGAGCGGTCTGAGGGACCTCCTTGGCAGCTCCTGCATAGTGGTGGAAAAGCATGCCCTCGCCGAGATCAGGGACGCCGAGGGGATCGATGCCCACACGATAGAGGACGCGGTCTTCAAGCTGAAGAAGAAGTACGGGGAACTCTGACTCCTGCTGTTTTTCCAAGCCTTACCCTCCAAACGATGGCGGAAACGGACAAAAAGGTGAAGAATGATTTTCCCGGGTGCCTTCAGGAAGCAGATGGACACACTAGAAGGTAACATTCAGGCGCTTGTGACAGGAGGAAAGTGCGAAGAGGACGCGTGCGAGCAGCAGGCAAGCTGGTACGTCAGCCGCGGCAAGGAATCCTTCCACTGGTGCGCCATGCACACGATAGCGTGCATGGAAGAGAAGGACTTTTGGAAGCAGGGACGGGCCCTGCTCGCGCACATAAAGCAGTAAGCGCGCCGACAGAATGGTTTCCAAACACAGATTGCACTTTCATAAATCATTTTAATCGAAGGAGGGACCTTACCTCCATGGCAGACAGTACTAGGGACGGGGAGAAGGGAACCTTCGTCGATCAGCTCAGGGACATACAGGGCGAATATCTGATGCTTTCGGAACTCTACGAGAAGGAAAAGACCTACGGGCACAAGCTGGCCGAGACGATGAGGCTTTTGCAGTACGAGGTCGATGTTACTATACCGATAAACAAGGATTACCTTAGTGACGGCACGGTCCAAATGAAGGAGGCGTTCCTGGCATCCGAGGCTGTGGTCGTCATGGTCGACCAGGAGGGCAACACGACGTCAAGGCCGCTCGACCGGTTCCCCCCGGACATCATCCTCGCGGTAATACAGGATTGCACTCCTGAGCTGAAGCGCCTCATCAGCGAGAAGCGGAGGAACGCGACGATGAAGGTCACGGCCCTCGAGAAGGTCCTCAAGGAACTCAGGAAGGCGCAGACCACCTTCAAGCAGACCAAGGGTCAGTCCGACGACGAGGATGACCTGGCGGACGAGAACGAGGAGACCGAGGCCGCGCCCCGTCCCGACGAGCGGGTCCCCATAGTAGCTGCTCCGAAGCAGGGCGCACGTCCCCGCGACGGCAAGGAGGAGGCGTTCGCGTTCAGGGCAAGCTTCCTGGAGAAGAAGGAAGCGGGCGACAACGGAAAAGCGTAGACCAGAAGAGAATATAACGTTCCCCGCAACCGAACACGCCGTCTCTCTTGGGCTTTGGGAGCAGGGCGCGGGAAAGGTACGAGTATGTCAATGAGAGGGACCGCAGGTGGATCCTCAGTCTCTCGATCGAGAGACTTGAGAGATATCTCGTCCCTCCGCTCGTTTCTTTTCTCCTGCTGAACTTCCTCGATGTCGCGACGACCCTCATCGCGATGCAGTCTCCCAGCTTCAGAGAGCTCAACCCGGTCGCGGCGGCGCTCTTCGCGTTCGGGACAGAGGGCTTCGTCGCCGCCCTGCTGCTCAAGTACTCGCCGGCGTTCGTCCTCATCTACATCACGCTCATGAAGGACAGCCGGGGAGCGCATCCCGTCTTAATCAGGGGCGCCAAGCTCGCCGCTATCGCAGTGCTGGTAGCCGGGAACGTCTTCTACGTCTTCGTGGTCGGCTCCAACCTGGGCAACCTCCTGAGGCTCTATTATTAGAAACTGCGATTGGTCTTCCGAGACCGAGCTGTTTTCAGTCTCCGTACAACAATGACTCCGGAGATAGCGAAGACCGATAATGGCAAGAGGATTGCGTTCTGCAGGACCCCCGAAGA
>JASHZW010000144.1 GCA_030042335.1 Nitrososphaerales archaeon | reverse complement strand
CCGAGGGCCATTCGACCTTGTCCTTGAACTCCTCCATCTGCCTTTTTGTCTTGTCTGATATCTTCACACTTACGACCGACATTCTTGACCCTTTGGTTATCCTAGGAGTAAACCTGCAGATAAAACTCTTTGGTTTACTCCATCATATGACGTGCTTTTGAATAGCGTAGCTACCGGCGAGATTTGAGCACTGGAGGAAGCCGAGATGCCCCGTTTCGACTGAATGAAAATATCGGTGTTTATATCTCCAGCAGTGTGGTAATGACATGGTTCAATCAGGCAACGAGTGGGCGAGGGGTACAAAGGACTCGAACCCGAACGGAGGCGGGACCGACGGGAATCGCTGCGAATTCGCAGCTACAAGTGGTCCCGAAATGGACGGGTTCGTGCCTCGGAAGGATTGAACTCGTCGTGGAGGAACAACATTTGATTGGCCATTACCGAAGTTTCGGGACTTCATGCCTTCTGAGATAAGTTACTTTTGCGGTATAAATACACCTACAAGTCTGAACTGGGTCGTTCCTAGCTCGTAGGGCCGTGGCTTAGTATGGTCGAGGATACCACTCTGGGCCGCTGGCGATTGAGCAAGACTCGACAAGAGATCGTGTGTTCAAATCTCACCGACTTCACAACTTCGAGATGGGCGCTCAAATACCACCCGAAATCGTTAATTCGATGAGCAACATCAATTCGTCCTATGACGTACCTTCTGTCCAGAGAAAAGCAGAAGGATTTGTTAGCAATAGGTGGTAGGGCCGGTGAGATCTTCACCCTCCCTTATCGGTGGGGTCAAGCAGCGCCCAAAGGCTGCGTTAAATCGAGGAGGGGTGTCCTGAAGCATTCAGCAGCAGCGGCACGAAGAGCAGCAGCAAGCACCGACGATGGGCTGGGGGAAGGAAGGAGGAGTTCATCAACGCGATGTACCTGCGAAGCCACTCCGTCCACTCCCGACGGTACTATGAGGTCGCGCTTCGCAATAATCTAAGACGAAGCTACACACTTGAACGAGCTCACCACTCAGCAACTGGCAGCCAAAGTGAACCAGCATATAGAAGAACTGAAGGAAATTGCCTCATATCAAGCGTGACAATCGAGGCCGACGCCCAAGTTTCCTCTATCTTTTCACAAGTTCAGGCCAGACCTCATCCCAACTTCCTCCCGGGTGCTCAATAACCGAACCATCAGGAAGCACTATTCTATTTGGAACTGCCTTCTGCACGGCCGTCAGGAAAGTTATCTGATCTATCCTGTATGAGTTTCGCTTCAGTTCTTCGGTTGCCAGCCACCGAAGCAGCGATCCGTAGTCATTTCGGGAGTTCTTCTTCGACAGAACCAAGGTCTCACGATAATAGTTGGATAGTCCGTTGATCGCTCCGTCCCACCCTCCTCCAACACCGAAGTAATCATAGAAACCCCGCTTATTCTCCTCTCCTTCAATGATGCGATGAGGGTCCATAATCCGATGGATTGCCGCTTCGACCTCCTCCTTCCCGTCTACTGATTCGATTTCTTCAGGGAGTATGAGTAGGACAAACTCGTGCAACCGAAATCGCTCTGTCTGCCATGCTCTTGCCAGTCTTAAAAATCATCAAAACCATCCTCCGGCTGATGCTTAAGGAAGCCTTCAGCCTAACTCAGTGTGAAGCTTCCAGAAGAATTCGAGATGTGGGCCGGATTTTTTGTCAGCGCGCTCGGACAGCCTGACCATAATGATCACAGTCACGTCATCCGTGACGAAAGGTTAACTAGAACTTCGGCTTCAAATGGTACGAAAATGGCCGTCGTTACCGAGTTCAAAAAGCGCGTCGGTGATTTCAAGGCCGTCCTAGCCCGTGTCGATGGAGTGATGGGCTTATCACTGTGAAAGTAACCAGATACACGAGCGCTCCTCGAGGCTTGTAGCTCATGCGTGTGCGACAACGGTAGCACATTATTGCCACCACGGCGCGAAAGGAAAAATTCCTCATTACATCAAGACGTTTAGAAGCTGAGAGGCCCTTTACCTGCCTCTTCCTCGCCTTCTGTTCTTCTGCTGGCTGCTAATTTGGTCGCATACAGGACACACTAGACGGTCTGAACCCGGACTGGTCTGCAATCGAATCTTGTGTATGCTGCATACTTCATAATTCACTTTTGATTCAGGATGGGGCCAGATTCACCCCCTAATAGCACTATGATAGGCGACAGGCTCCATCCTTTACCGGCGACTCTGGGTTGGATCCATCTGGAGCGTCGTCGCTGGCACCTTGTCCCAATCCTACCCTTTATAGGGTGCAATCTCGCTGGAACGACCAAAACATGACAAGCGTGGAATAAGAGGAAATACAGCGACAACAGGATATCCGAGCTAGGTTTTACAATAGTCCGGATGTCATCAAATACATCCAGCGTAGCGGGATACCAAAACATACCCAAGAGTTCAGGCGAATGGTCTCGGCCGGGTCGACGGAGGCCTTGGAGAGCGAGAAAGGGATGGATCTCATCGCCTGCTTAGGAGACGGGGTCTTCAGGCACCACCGCAGCAGATCAACATAATGGACAAGTCGAACGGTAAAACCATAATATCCATCGCCCTGTAACCGGATAGTCGGGTTTCGCAGGCCCTATATTCCGAGCGACGCTTTGAGACCCTTGTACCTGTTCCTTATCGTGACCTCTGTTACACCCGCCGCCCCAGCGATGTCGCGCTGTGTGACGGACTCGCCTTCTAGGGTGCAGGCCACGTAGAGAGCGGATGCGGAGAATCCCATTGGATCCTTCCCCGCCGAGATATGCTGCTCTCCAGCCTTCAGCAAGATCTGCAGTGCCCTCCTCTGAGTCTTCTCGCCCACGTGCGCTCTGGATGCTATTCCTGTTACACAGCGAGCCGGATTGACAACCGGCATCTTTAGGTCCATCTCCTTGATCAGAAGCCTGTATGACCGGGCTATATCCTTCTTCTTGACGTTGCTGGCCGCGGCCACGTCCTTCAATGTCCTGGGCACCTGCCTGTCCCTGCAGGCGGCATAGAGAGAAGCAGCGAGAATCGCGGTAATCGACCGACCCCTGACCAGGCTCATCGCAAGGGCTTTCCTGTAGATGTATGCTGCCTTCTCCGTGACGGCCTCCGAGACGGAGAGTTTGTCTGACAACCTGCGCAGCTCACTGAAAGCCTGCCTGAGGTTCCTATCCGCGGATTCATGCACCTGACTCCTCCTGTCCCAGGTCCTCATGCGCTCGACGGTGGATTTCATGGCCCCGGAGAGTGTCCTCCCCCCAGCGTCCCTGTTCTCTTCGCTCATCTTCGTAGCCAGACCCATATCGTGGATGGCCAGTGAGGTCGGCAGACCCGCCCTGCTCCTGTCGTCCTTCTCGTCACCTGAGAACGACCTCCATTCCGGTCCTGACTCGACTATCTGTTCGTTACTCACGAAGCCGCAGCCACTGCAGAATACTTCGCCCCGCGATGAGTCGCTCCGCATGGAATTCAGACCGCATCTGGGGCACCTGCGGCCTGCCCTTTCAGCCCTTACCCTTCCCACATCCGCCCGATAGTAATTTGGTATATTGATTCACTTTTCTTACAGGCTTCCCTCAGCCATCGCTATCATCAGGCCATCAAAGCGATCACAATCGCCTCTCGAACTGTATGCGGCGACAAGGAAACGTTTTTCTTGTAGGAAAGGGCCTTCTATTAAGACTTCACACTCATCACGACGGAATCATTTTGCCAAAATTATCTTCGAAAAAAAATTGGTCTGGTTGCCAACGCGTTTTTGGTCAACCAACCTCTAGAGCCAAGCAACGGGAATATTCCCGTGGCCTACGCGGTGCTGTTACCTGCAGGTTCCTGGGTCGTTGATGCAGTAGCACCAGCTTTGTCCGCTATTGCCTCTTCGATTAACTGACCGCTCGCAAACCTCGGCGAGACCTGGGTGACCTTGATCCTTGCCTTCTGACCTACCTTTGTCCCTGGTACAAAGATCACGAACCCATCGATCTTGGCAATGCCTTCACCTCGCTTGCTGGTGTCGGAGATAGTAACATCGTACTCCTTACCGACCTCAACTGGTTTCTTGAAGGAGGAACCGCCGAAGCCGCCATCGCGATTTCCGCCGAATCCACCGCGGTTATACCCGCCACGTTGTCCGAAACTCATATTCTATAATTCACACACCTACTGTTAGTTCTCCAGTGAACCAACGCCAGACCGGTCTCTTATTAAACATGACTCGGTCACGCTCGGCAACTCGCAGAACCACAAGACGGCTCATCAACCAAAAAGTAGCAGGCATCAATTTCGGCGCTTCTCCTTAATAAGGTGCCCTCGCACACAGCATCTGGAATCCAGTATGTATCAATCATCACTCGCGGAAAGGAAGATTAGGCTCGCCAAGAGAGCAAGGAAGGGTGACTCGGATTATCTTCATGCCCAGCTTATCCTCGCCGGGCGGACCGTAACAAGAGGCATAATAGCGGGCGCGTCGCACTCATACTACTTCGATTGTGGACGCGTAAGGAGATTTCAGTCCGACGTGCCCAGGAACGAGCGCGAGTCGCTCGAGCCATGTAATGAGCACAAAGGATTGCTTACAATGGGACGGCCGATACGTGCATACACTCCGAGCCTGGAACCTTGATTCTTCAGCCCCAGAGCACATCCTCAAGGAGCAGGGGAAGAAGGAGAGGTTCGCCAGGGAGATGACCGCTCTGCTGGAGGCGTTCTCGCTCGCCCTCACCAGCGAAAAAGCAATGCAAATCAAAGAGGAGGTCGGTCTATTTTCAGGCGATAGACGGCGTCTCGCCGTTCTTGCCTTCTCCGGTCCAAGCTCCCGAACGAGAGCGGTCGACGTCTCTTCGTGTCGCACCTTGCCGGTAGACTCTTCCTCATGTGAAGCTTCCCATCAGGATTGAAGGGATAGAGGTGGAAGCCTTGACAAAGATAGAGCTCATCGTCGACAGTCAGCCAAAGTTCAACCACATCGGGTCGAGCATGCCGAAACTGATCATCATGAAGTTGTCGAAGAGTGCGAAGAAGGGTGACAAGGCGTATGGCGATATTCTGAACTCGCTTGAGGGCGAGTCAAGCATGCCGGTCCAAACGCCGTTGAACTTGCTCTGGCTCTTCAAAAGAAGACGCTTAGAAATGGGAGTTCTGACCCCGCCAGCTTCAGTAAGCGGTAGATTGATGGGCACCGGTTGAGCGTGCGCGAATTCTCTTGCCTTCCTTACGAATTCGCCCTACTCCTTCTTCTTGCCATTCTAGTAGTCGTGCCATTCTCCTTTTCTTACGACAGGTAGCATCGAGATGAAGCTGCGACGATAGGAACGGGCGTCAAGAGGTATCGTCAGAAGGCTCGAATCCGGTTACGTGCCAAAGCCCGAAAAGTTCAGTAATCTCACACTCTTTTCTTCCCGTGACTGCTAATTGGGGGCGCCCCGGTCTTCGAAGAATATTTGCAAGAGCCATCACTGTGTGAGTTGCTGTTATGGAACGGGGATGCTTCTATTGGAGGATGATGTGCAACGAATAGCCCGTCTGGGTTTCAAGGAAGGTTCTTTTGCAGTTGAATCCGACGGCTTCAAAATGCTCAGGAACAGTAGCGCCGGGAGATGTGTCTTCCACGATGGCAAGCAGTGTACAATCTACTCAAATCGACCCGCGGATGCAGGCTGTATCCCATCATCTTCGACGAAGACCTTAACGATCCTGTAAAGGACGCATTATGTCCATACAGGGGTGAGTTTGACCTCTCATTGAAAGCCAAACGAGAGTTATCAAACGTCTATCTCAAACTGATTGACGAAAGAAAAGCCAACAAGACCAGAAGAAGAAAAGCTATTTTTCCAGATGGACCTGAACCACGCGGTTCATCTGCTCCCCCGCCTTCGTCATCTTGAACTCGATCAAGAATATGGCTTTATGCACCGGAGCGGAGTGGTGAGAGGTCGTACGTATGTCGCGTTCGGTCTCTCCTCGATATGTCACCTTGACCCCCGTCCTGGTCCTAGTCTTGGTCTTCGACTTTACAGCTGCTAGACAGAGGTCGTAAAAGGTTCCTTTCGAGAATCCTAGCCTTTCATCAAGATATTCGAGGTAGTCCTTTGAACCGAGGTGGCGCCTCCCCGCGCCGGTGTGGTAACTCCTACGCGTCGAGGGACCTTGCATCTCAGTTCAGACTTCCTTCTGAACTTGAAACTGATTGGTCGTTGGTGGACCTGTTTCCAGCTTCAGCGACCTCGATCTTCAAATGTTCCCGCGCTATTGCCCCCGCTAAGAAGATGACAAGACGCTGAACTATGGCTACTCCATCGGCCGTCGCTTATTTCAGAGTGAAACGTCATACACACTGCCTACGCCCACGGGCTCCGCTCGACCGACCCCATGTCACCGCGGTCATTCCCTGCACACCTGAAGCCCTTTATGTTTCGACATGTGTGACCTGATTTTTGAGCATGAGCATATCAACTTTTTCCTCTGCGCGGCATAATTCATCGCCAGATCGACGATTATTTCGTGGCGTGCTCGTCGACACTGACTTTACCTCCTGAATAAGCAAATAACCCTATTCGGAGTCTAAAATTGTTCTACTAGGAGAAGACGTTGGATTTGGACAAGATTGCATTCATGCCAGCGGAGGAACTCGTCGTTCACCACGTTTTGAGTCCGACAATAAGGTAATCTTTTTTGAAGACGTCGCGAAACAAATACCAGATATCGTGGGTGAACCTAGGAAAGGAAGACATTCGCGTACGACTTCGCAAAGTAGATAACAACCCAGATTTCGTTGACCTAGTCGAATATCTAAAGACGTTCAAGAGTCACCCGAAGACTGGTACTAACTTAGAGAGCTCTTCAAATTAGTACTCATGAAGGATGTCATCTAGGCTAGTATTCGTAACCGCATGATAGCAACACCTATCTTATGGCGAAGATTCGTAATCGGTACAGGAGTATAAGGATTGTCTAGCAGTGACAAAGGCGTAAGCCAGCAGCAGGTCCAGCTCAAGGTTCTCGAGGGATACACTCGCGATGTGGGTCGGGCTGTGGCCAGGCTGGACTATGACGCGATGGACGAATTAGACGCGTCCACGGGAGACGTAATCGAGATCAAAGGAAAGAGACGGACGGTCGGGAAGTCCCTCCCTCTCTACCCATCGGACGAGGGCAGAGGAATAATAAGGATCGACGGTCTCATCAGGAACAACGCTGGCGTCGCCATCGGCGACATGGTTATCGTAAAGAAAGTCAAGGCACCACCAGCTGAGAAGGTAGTGGTCGCTCCGCTCGAAGCGGTGCCGCCCATAGACGAGAGATACTTAGCGGATGCCTTGGAGGGTATCCCGGTGACGAAGGGCGACAACGTGGTGATACCGTACTTCGGCGGGAGGCTCACTTTTCAGGTTACTGGATTAACTCCGACCGCAGAGGCGGCACTGATAACTCAGAAGACGATCTTCGTCATTTCGGCGAAGAGCGAGGCTCTAAGGGGAGTACCACAGGTAACTTACGAAGATATCGGTGGCATAAAGGACGAGATCCAGAAGGTAAGGGAGATGATTGAGCTCCCCCTGAGACATCCGGAGATTTTCGAGAAGTTGGGTGTTGAAGCACCGAAGGGAGTTCTCCTCTACGGTCCTCCGGGAACCGGCAAGACGCTCCTGGCGAAGGCAGTAGCTTCTGAGAGCGCCGCTCACTTCATTCCGATAGGTGGTCCGGAGATCATGAGCAAGTTCTACGGTGAGTCAGAGGCAAGACTCAGGGAGATATTCAAGGAGGCAAGGGAGAAGGCACCTACTATCGTCTTCATCGACGAGATCGACTCGATAGCACCGAAGCGCGAGGAGGTGACTGGAGAAGTCGAGAGGAGGGTCGTCAGCCAGC
>JASHZW010000143.1 GCA_030042335.1 Nitrososphaerales archaeon | reverse complement strand
CACTCTACGCCGTCGCGCACATGAAACGCTTCGGCACCACCCAAGAGGACCTTGCCAGGATCGCTGTCAAGGCGCACCACTACGCGTCGATGAACCCGCTGGCGCAGTTCCAGAAGGAGATAACGCTGGACAAGGCGATGAGCTCCCAGATGGTCTCCTGGCCGCTCAAGCTCTACGACGCATGCCCCATCACCGATGGTTCCGCTGCTGTCGTGCTCGCCAGCGAGGACGCCGCGAGGAAGCTTTCCGACACCCCGGTCTGGATAAAGGGCATGGGTGTGTCTTCCGACTCAGCGAACCTCAGCAAGAGGGACGATTATGTCGGCCTTGGTGCGACAGTGGACGCGGCTCGCAAAGCCTACTCTAACTCCAAGATAGGTCCCTCGGACCTCGACGTAGCCACCTGCCACGACTGCTTCACGATAGCCGAGCTCATGGCCTACGAGGACCTCGGTTTCTGCGCCAAAGGCGAGGGCGCGAAGATGATCAGGGACGGCCAGACCGAGATAGGCGGACGGATCCCGGTAAACGTCGACGGGGGCCTGAAGGCCAAGGGCCATCCGGTGGGCGCGACCGGTGTCTCGATGATAGTGGAGGTCTCAAAGCAGTTGAGAGGAGAAGCCGGGAAGAGGCAGGTCCCGGTGAACAAGGGCAACGGGCTCGTCCACAACGTAGGCGGCACGGGACACTACTGCTACATAACGGTACTCTCGAGGAATTCCTGAAGATGGACTCGTCGCCCCCTACCTTGGTCTCGCGAAGGACGCTCAGCCTCCGTTTCAATCTCCCGATCTCCAAGACGCATGAGTTCTGGGACGGGCTCAAGGAAGGGAAGTTCGTTACGACGAAATGCAGGGACTGTGGCGAGGTCACCTTTCCGCCTCAGGCGGACTGCCCGAAATGCATGGGCAGTAACATAGAGTGGGTCGACATGGGAACGGAGGCGGAGCTGCTCACCTTCACCTACGTGGTGGTCACGCCGACGAGCTTCGTCCAGAGCGACCCCTATGTGGTTGCCATAGGGAAGCTCGGTCAGGGGTTGAAGGTGCTCGCATGGGTAGAAGGAGCGAGCGTAGAGAAGCTCTCGCCGGGGGCGAGACTGAGGCTCGAGGCGCGGCAGATTCCCGAGGGCTCTCCATACTACGTGTTCGTGCCGGCCGTCTAGAACTCGACGGGGGTCGAGCGGATGACCTCGGCTATCCTCACGAACCTGTCCTTGTAGAATAGTATCTTTGTGATGGAGCCCCTGAACTTCAGCATGCCCTTGAGCACAGCCGACTGAAGGTCCACCTCGCCCTTGGCTACCTTCGTCCACACCTCATAGGTGCCTTCGAACGAGAACTCGGCCGCAGTCCCTCCCTCCACTTTCGTTATGCTGGTGGCATCGTTCTCCACCTTCAGCAGGAAGTTGACTCCTTGGTCGGTCGCGCCGAGCAGGATGCCTGTCTTGATGCCCTTCGTGTCATCAAGCCACTTCTGGTCCGCTAGGAGTCTTTGCTCGACTTCCTTGAAGTACTCTTCTGTGAAGAACTTTGCCATTTCCCGTCCGCGGTGGATTGGGCGGCTCTTTTGAGCTTGCTGATTGAGCCTGACGCCTTCCCCGGACGCAGGATGACGTTGCCCACCTTTATCTCGAGGCTGAGCTTTATTCCCGGAAGCGTCCACTGGTCTGTCCTGAATATCAGCGAACTCCCCACCCAGACCATCTTCTTGGTGTCAAGGTCGGGATACACCTGAAGCAGCAGACGCACAGCCTCCTTCTGCTCTGGCGCACTCAGTCCCCTCGGAGACGAGAGCAGCACGTAGCGCTTACGCCTCTCCGAACGGACCATCACCGCGCCGGCTCCAGCAGCCTGCTGTAGAAGTCCTCCGGTCTTCCCCTCATCATGAAACCCCTCGGCTTGATTCTGACTCTTACGGGGTCGCTCGACGACAGAAGTAGGCTGCCTCTCACCAGAGACTGCTTGTTGAGCCTGATATAGAGGGCGCCATGCTCATCTGTCTGGGCCGAAAGGTCCCGGAGCAAAGTCGTTCTCCCTTCATCCCCCAGGAGATTCGCGAGGCGCCTGAACGTCTGCCATGCATCTTCACCAGTAAGATGCCATGTCACGCGCACTATCTTGTTGCCGAAATGACCCTCGAGCATCTCTTCTACCTGGTCCGACTTTATGTCTAGCACGGTTCGAATCGAGTTCTCCACCCTCCCGATGTCCTCTGTAGCGTGAATGAAGCACGACACCTCTACCGCTTGGATCTCTTTCCTCGTCACTGTTGTCCGGCAGACCCGGTGTGATGCTGATAACCTTATCCTGGGAGGTGTCGTCGTTCCGGGTCCGCTGACGTTGGTGTTACCTCGTCAGTCGATACGGTTAATAATTGGCTTTTGCAAAATCCGCCCTCGTGAGCCTGCAACCTCGTTTGCAGTTTCGGAACGCGTCAAAGAGTCTCCTGATAGTTTCGCTTCTCCTGCTCGGCGCCTTTGCGAGCATATCCCCACATTCTGTTGGAGCTGCAACTGGCTACCAACAGTCCGGCACACTCACCATCGCGATGCCTAACTGCATCGATTCGTTCAGCCAGTTTACGACCGAGTGCGACCAGCCGTGGTACTTCTTGCAGACGATGTTCCCTGATGACGGTGTTCCCACCGCGAGTGGGATAGACTCGGTGGCTGTGAACGATTATTATTCCAGCCCGAACGGCACGATATGGTACTTCCACCTTACGCCCGGGATGACCTGGTCCGACGGAGTTCCTGTGAACGCGACCGACCTGACCTGGAGCATCCAGCAGATGTTCAGCAGCTACTCTTGGGGAGCAGGCAGCCTGGCCGGCTATGCATCTCTGCTCGCAGGCACCCCGCAACAGGCAGTGAGGAGCTACAACTCCACGACGACCGAGGTGATACTGAATCAGCCGTTCTCGCTCTTGGGAGACATCATCGGCACCGAGGATACTCCTAACCTGACTCCCGAGCACGTCTGGGCGAGCCTCATCAACGATACCACCGCCCCCGGCACGTTCTTTGGTGAGAACATAGTCGGTGCCGGTCCTTACTATGTCTCAGACTACACACAGGGCTCCCAAGACCTTGTGATGCTGCCGAACACCTATGGTTCACCGTGGGGAAGCGCGAGCAACGACTACCAGCCCTACTTCAGCAAGATCGTGACCGAGTTGGTACCGGCGAGTGAAAGCCTCGCGTCTCTGCTTCTTGCCGGCACGGTAGACGCCGCGTCCGTACAACCATCGGATGTAGCGGGTCTTCTCAGCAACCCCAACATCAAGGTCGAAGCCACGAACGGCACGGGACTCTGGTACATCGAGTTCCCGTCCGGTAATTACCCCTACAACGAGACGAACTTCAGGCAGGCTCTGGCGTACGCCATCGATACGCCCTCGCTCGTCCAGAACGCACTGGCGGGATACGGGACGGTAGGCAACTATGCCTTCATTCCGTCCGGTTCTCCCGGCTACAACACGAGTATTCCGACCTATGCCTACAACGTGAACGAATCAGAGGCCCTTCTGCAGTCATCCGGACTCAAGATGGGCTCGAATGGCTTCTACAACTTCCCGAACGGAACGGCATTCCAGCCGCTGGTCTATGTCCCTGCGGAGGACACGCAGATCGTCCTAGCGGGAACGTTGGTGGTACAGGACCTGCAGGCCGTAGGCATCAATGCCCAGCTCCGTTCGATCGCAGGGGCATCCGAGTCGTCCATCTGGTACCAGGGGTCCAACATGTATTTTGAGTACCAGGACTTCGGCTACCCCAACAGCGAGCTCCTGACGGACCAGAGCTTCTACTCGTACTTCTTGTCGGCTGGGCCAGAGCCAGGACAGAGCGCATTCGCAAGCGCGACGGTCGGGGCGGAGTACAATGCCACAGTAGCCGCGCTGGAGAAGGCCACCACCCCCCAGCAGATACAGAGCTACGAGGAACAGATCGAGGGCATAATAGCGGACTACGTTCCATCGATACCGCTTTTCTACCCTGACATAATCTGGGCCTACAACACGCAAGCTGTGGCGGGCTGGCCCCAGACGCCCAGTTCCTTCGAATTGCCAGGACTTGTGTTCAACCTGACAGCGCTGGCGACTATCCACCCTGCAAGCCTCTCGGTCTCGACGGTCAGCGCATCGAGTTCTGCAACTACCACGACCAGCTCATCGACATCTTCGAGCATCAGTCTGGGCCCGTTCTTCGGGCTTGGAGTTCTGGGAGTCGGGGTTGCCGTCGCTGCCTTCTGGGGCGGCTCGTCCCGGTACAGGTTGAAGCGATGATAACGTCGTGCAGCGCAGCTACATCGTCAGGCGCGCGATCTACTCTTTCATCACGTTCCTGATCGTCCTGGTCATCAACTTCATCATCCCGCGAGTGATGCCCGGTAGCCCGATACAGTACTTCGCGAACCCGCGTGTCCTTCCCTCCATAGAGGCCAAGATACTCGCGGCCAGGTTCGGCCTGAACCAACCGGTCTGGGTTCAGTTCGTCCTGTATCTCGAGGGGGTCTTCCACTGGCCACCGGACCTCGGCATTTCATACCAATACTACCCTGAGCCGGTGCTCTCGGTGATTCTGAACTATCTCCCCTGGACGCTCCTTCTGGTAGGCGCCTCTACCGTCATGACCGCCATCCTTGGAATCCTGCTGGGTATCTGGACAGGCTCGAGAAGAGGCTCCAAGTCGGATACGGTGGTCACGTCAGCCTCGATGTTCCTTTGGACGATGCCGTTCTTCTGGCTCGGCACGATCCTCCTCTGGGTGTTCGCGATCGACCTGCGCTGGTTCCCCGCCGGCACCGCCGAATCATACTCCGTGCTCGGACTCGCATGGTACATCCAGGCAGGCAACATACTGGAACACGCGTTCCTGCCTGGACTGACGCTCACCCTGGCAGCGTTCGCCGGCTACACTCTTCTGATGCGGAACACCATAGTCGAGGAGCTCCACCAGGATTACATCGTGGTCGCGACCGCCAAGGGACTTTCACGCCGGGCGGTGCTTCTCAAGCATGCGGCGCGGAACGCGATGCTGCCCATGATCACTCTCATCGGACTCAACCTCGGGTACGTCGTAAGCGGCGCGCTGCTGGTGGAGATCGTGTTCTCCTACCCTGGTGTCGGTTACCTGACGTGGCAGGCGGTCCTCAGCCATGACTACCCTCTCCTTCAGGGCCTCTTCCTGGTCCTCTCGGTCACCGTCATAGTGGCAAACTTCGCCGCAGATGTGGTATACGCTTTCGTCGACCCACGAATCAAGTGAATGAGGTTGTCAGCAAGCAATTTCAGAAACTGGCTTCGAAGGGTAATACGCAATCGGCGGCTCATGGCCGGGATCGGGATTCTGGCCGTCTTCATCGGGATGGCCATCTTCGCTCCGTTCCTCACTCCTTATGCTCCTCACCAGGTAGTCGGACGTCCCTACGGCGCCCCCGACGCGAAGGACTGGCTGGGCACTGACAACCTCGGTGCAGATGTCATGAGCCAGATTATCTACGGTTCGCGCGTCAGCCTAACCGTCGGCTTCACTGTCGCCGTGGTCGCGACCCTGCTCGGCACCGTCGTGGGTCTCGTCTCAGGATTCTACAGGGGCGTGGCCGACGAAGGTCTCATGCGCGTAACCGATGTCTTCCTCATACTGCCCTCTCTACCTCTAGCCATCATACTCGCGGCCTATCTCGGTCCCAGCGAGACTACGATAATCGAGGTCCTGACCGTAACTGCGTGGCCACTCGTGGCAAGGGTTGTAAGGTCACAGACCCTGTCTCTCCGCGAACGTCCCTTCACCGACGCCGAGAGGGTCATCGGCGCAAGCAACGCGCACATCATGTTCAGGGTGATAATACCGAACCTGTTGACGCTCATAGCGGCGAACGCGGTGCTGATGATAACCGCGGCAGTGGTCGGGGAGGCGGGCCTTGATTTCATAGGGCTGGGCAACCCGAGCATCGTGAGCTGGGGTACGATGCTTTACTGGGCGCAGAACACCTCTGCCATTCTCAACGGCGCATGGTGGTGGATTCTCGCCCCCGGTCTCTGCATCAGTCTCGTCGGTCTCGGAGCCGTCCTCATCAGCGTGAGTCTGGAAGACCTGTTCAATCCCAGGCTCAGGAGCAGATGACCTGATGGCCCTTCTCGAGATAAAGGACCTCTCCGTCGACTATCATACCGAGAGGGGCCCCCTTCGCGCGGTCGACACGGTGTCGCTGGAGATGAAGGAAGGTGAGACACTCGGCCTCGCCGGGGAATCGGGGTGCGGAAAGTCGACCCTGGCTTTCTCGATACTGAGGCTGCTCCCTCGCCTGACGAAGGTCTCCGGGAGAATCCGGGTGGACGGCACCGACATCCTCGACATGGACGACGATACTCTCAGACACTACCGATGGAA
>JASHZW010000142.1 GCA_030042335.1 Nitrososphaerales archaeon | reverse complement strand
CTGATCAGCTACTACGCGTACAGGACCAATAGGCTCGTCGGCTCCATTCTCCTGAGGTACATCAGCGTCGGGTTCCTCATACTGGGCATGAGCCTCATCCTGCAGGCGGGGACCGAGCACGTCGTGGGAGCCACCCCGGTCGAGGTCGCCCGGGAGCGGGGCATCAAGCTGGTCGCGACCATCACCTATACCGCGCTCGAAGTGGTGGCGTACGGCCTCTTCGCCTGGGGTTACGGCCTGAGCGCCTTCGCGAGAAAGCTGAGCCCCGCAGGGGCGCCAGTGCCCGCGCTGGCGGGGACCGGAGCGGGAAGACTCCTCGCCTCGGCCGTGCTCGTGTTGGCGATCTACGTGGCTTCACAGATAGGAGTCATCTTCCTCTTGCTTCTCATAGTGATCCAGGGCGTGCGGGTCTTCACCCACTCGAAGAGCAACCTCGCCCTGATCGTACTCTTCGGGTTTACGCTCATTTTCGCGGGCCATTTGCTTATGCTCGCCGGAGTGCTCGGGTCCCTGTCGGGAGTCTTCCTAGTCGGGAACAGCATAGAGTTCTGTGGCTTCCTTGCCCTGCTCATCTTCCTTGTTTGGAGTGGTCGAAGTGTCAAGTGAGAGGCCCCGCAGCGCGCTGAAGATCTACCTCGACATCCTCGTGACTGTCCGGGACGAGGGGAACACCAAACCCACGAGGATCCTGTACCGCGCCAACCTCTCGCACGACCGGCTCGTGAAGTACCTCTCCGAGTTGACCGGCAAGGGACTGCTCGAGGAGAAACAGGACGAGGACAGCAAGTACTACATCCTGACCCAGAAGGGTCTGGAGTTCATTAACCAGGTGAAGAAGGCCGAGGCGTTCGTGATGGGCTTCGGTCTGGGGATCTGACGACGACCAGGCACATCCGGCTTTAGGTCAGCCACCTCCGCTGGTACGGGTCTATCCTACACAGGGGAGAGGGCACTGGTAGTGAGAGTTTTCCACCTTATCAGGCCCCCTTTACTAATAAATAGGCGAGTCACCCCTGCTGTGATGTGAATTTCTCCGACACCGGGGCCTCTACGGTTAGAAATTCGTCCGGGGTCGTCTCCCGTCGTCTCTTTGCGGTCGTTGCGGCGGTCGTCCTGGTCGCAAGTGTCTTCCTAATCATCCCGATAGTACCGGCAGCCAGGGCGGAGGCTCCGGGCCCGTGGAACCAGACAACCCAGTATCCGTTTGACACCCTCGGTACCTCATGCGCCCAATCCGGCGGCACAATCGTTTGCGTGGGTGGATACAACGAGACCTCCGACACAATCCCCGACAATGTGTACTATGCCTCGCTTGGGGCCGATGGGATAGGCTCCTGGCACGACACGACCGCCTATCCCTCGGTAATCTATCTCCCGACGTGTGTTACTTCCGGGGGTTACATTTACTGCGTAGGTGGGGGAAACGGCACAGAGGACCTCTCCACTGTGGAATACGCCTCGGTGTCGTCCTCGGGCCTCGGTGCGTGGTCCTCCACTACATCCTACCCGGTTCCGATCTTCGGTGAGTCGTGTGTCGTCTCGGAAGATTACATTACCTGCGTAGGTGGTACGTCAAGCGGAGCGGCCGGGGATTCGTCGAACGTGTACTCGGCGTCCATAGGCAGCTCGGGCATAGGCGCCTGGACGCATGAGACCGATTTCGCCTGCACTTCGTCCTGCGGGGACATGGGTTACACGGGAGCGGATGTCTCCGACACCTCTTGCGTAACCACGGGCACGACCACGGTCTATATCACCTGCATCGGAGGCGAGCAGAAGATCTACGTCGGTGGGGGGGTGGAATACGATTACCCCGCCATAGACAACGCCACCTCGGCGACTCTCTCATCGGGAACGGTGGGAAGCGCGTGGACGCAGACCACGGTGTATCCGAAGGATGTCGAGCCCGGGAACGGTGCGTGTCTCTCTTCGGACAACTACGTCTATTGCATGTCAGGGTATGATGACAGCACCGGCGACGTTACTACGTACTACTCGCAGGCGACTTCCGGGGCTCTGGGAAGCTGGACCCAGGCTGACGACCTCCCCGTGCCTTCGGGAGGGACGCAGCAGTGCGTCTTCTATTCTAGTGACATCTACTGCACGGCCGACGTGGTGGTCCCCGATTCTACGCCCTATTCTTACTACACTGCGATAGGCAGTTCATCTTCCACCACCACATCATCCAGTTCGACTTCCTCTTCGAGCACCACCTCCTCGTCCAGTTCGACTAGTTCATCCAGTTCGACCACTTCTTCCACTACCACCACCTCGAGCTCCACATTCACTCCTCCGTCGCCTCCCCCTCTCCCTCCGGTGCTACCAGAGCACATCACGGTCAACTTCAACGAGCCCAACCAGCCATCGCTGCAGGGGAACCTGGTAGGGCTCTACGGGGGAGGGATACTGTACAACGTGCCGGGTTACAATCCCAGCGTGGATAAGTTCCCATACGTGGTGAACTTCTGTTCGGTTCCCGGACAGAACCTTATCCGAATAAGCGGTTTCTCGGAGGCAGGTCCAGCAAACAACGCAACTGAGATATGGGTGGAGTACTGGGAGAACATCATCACGAGCAGCAGCGGGTGGCCCTCGGAGCCCGCTTGCACCACTTAGCGCGGCCATCTGCGTGCCTCCTTAGCACGCCTGCTCGAACGCGGTAGCACCGCTACAGCGCCTGGAGATGATTGACGCCCCCGACCTCCGCCGCGGCAGTCGTCCGTCCCTCGACCAGCTGCCGCCAAGTTCCCCGTCAGGGGCCTCCACGGTATAAAGCGCTAAGACCCAGGGGCCCGCGGTCCCCCTTTTTCTGGTCACCAGGCATGGTGTCTCCAGGCTAGAAACGTCCCGCGAGGAACATTCTTGGCCGCTTCACATCTATCGAGCTTGATATCGAGCTTGATGGTCTAGGGACGTACTTGGAAGTATTCCTTGGCGCGGTGCCTCGTCAAGTGGTTCATTGGCGGCGAAGCCGAAGGCGAGAGCAGCGATCGACATGTTCACAGTATAGTCATGCCGAAGATAAGCGCGAAGCCATAACGCGCCCGGAGTCTCCCTCCGACCTTGGTGTCTGATTGGCGCGGCACCATCAGGAACGTGTGGAGGAGCGTGAACGGTATGAATAGTCGAGGATTAATCCGCGCCGGCGGGACCGCATCTGCGACATGTTCCCTCTGCGGCTCACGGCTTCCATTCCGCCCGGATCTCCTCTATGTCATCCTCGAAGCCTACCACGTCGATCTTGTCCCTGAGTCTTCCCCGGAGCGATGGTGGAAAGCGCTTTATCAGAACACCCTCTTCCCTCGCTATGAACACGACCTCCTCTCCCTCGAGCAGGCGGTACTTGTCCCTCATCGATTTTGGGATGGTTATCCGACCCTTTGGTCCCACAACACTCTTCTCGGTCATGCAAGAGCATGGTGTGACTATACTGCATCATAACCTTACCGAATGTAAGACT
>JASHZW010000141.1 GCA_030042335.1 Nitrososphaerales archaeon | reverse complement strand
CAGACATCCCGCCCGCCCCGCGCGGCGTCCCGCAGATCGAAGTCACCTTCGACATCGACGCCAACGGCATCCTGCACGTCAGCGCCAAGGACCTGGGCACGGGCAAGGAGCAGAAGATCACCATCACGGCCAGCTCCGGGCTCGCCAAGGACGAGGTCGAGCGCATGGTCCAGGAGGCCAAGGCGCACGAGGCCGAGGACAAGAAGCGCCGCGAGGACGCCGAGGTCCGCAACCACGCCGAGGGCCTGGCCCACTCCGTGGAGAAGGCCCTCAAGGAGCTCGGCGACAAGGTGCCCTCCGACAAGCGCAAGGAGTTGGAGGACGCCGCGGCCGCCCTGCGCGAGGACCTGAAGAAGGACGGCGACACCGAGTCCCTGAAGAAGAAGTCCGAGGCGCTGGCCGAGTCCATGGCCGCCGTTTCGACGGAGTTGTACAAGAACGCCAAGCCCGAGGGCGCGCCGGAGGGCGCGGGCCAGGGGGCCGAGGCGGCTGCGGACGGCAAAACCGTAGACGCCGACTTCGAGGTCGTGGACGAGAAGAAGAAGGACTAGGCACTACCGTACCCATCACCAAACGCAACGCAAGGAGGAAGACCGCATGAAACTGCGCCCGCTCAACGATAAGATCGTGGTCAAGCCCCTCGAAGCCGAGGAGACCGTCAAGGGGGGGATCATCATTCCGGATAACGCCAAGGAGAAGCCGCAGCAGGCCGAAGTGGTGGCTGTCGGACCGGGCAAGCTCCAGGACAACGGCACCCGCGTCGCGCCCGGCGTGAAGGCCGGCGAGAAAATCCTGTTCTCGAAGTACAGCGGCAGTGAGTTCAAGGTCGACGGCGACGAACTGCTGGTCCTCGACGAGGGGGACATCCTCGCCGTCCCCGTGGGCGAGGTCGCCGATGAGGAGGCCGACGTCGAGAAGCTCTTCTCGATAAGCGAACGGCCCGCGATCGACTCCGTTGGGGACGTCCGGGCTGAATGGCGGCGGCTCGCCGCGAAGGCGCTGCGGCAACTAGAGGAGAGTCTGCCCTCGAGCGTCCAATGGGCCCGCTCCGAGCTGTTCACCGATGGGCTGCTGGAAGCGCTGCGGACCGACAGCCAAGTGATCCTCGGGCTGCTCGATCGTTTCGGGAGCTGGGACCACAAGCGAGACACCAAGCTGGAGGCGCTGGAGCGATTGATCCGCGAGGAGCATCCTGGACAAAAGATTCTCGTGTTCAGTGAATACGCGGATACGGCGGTCTATGTCAACGCCGCACTCAGGGCGCGTGAGATCGACCGGGTCGATGTCGTGACCGGACGGAGCGAGAACCCCACCCGCTTGGCGTGGCGATTCAGCCCGCAGTCGAACCGCATATTCGGCGGGCCGCCAGACCCTTCTGAGGAGCTGGAAGTCTTGGTGGCGACGGACGTCCTCTCCGAAGGCCAGAACCTCCAGGACGCCGCGATCGTTGTCAACTTCGACCTGCCCTGGGCGATTATCAAGCTCATCCAACGGGCGGGACGAGTTGACCGGATAGGCCAGCGCGCTGAGCGGGTGCTGGTCTACACATTTCTTCCGCAATCGGGGGTTGAAAGTGTGCTCAGGCTAAGGGCAAGGGTCGCGGCTCGCCTTGCCCACAATGCGGCCGTGTTCGGGGCGGACGAACAGTTCTTCGGAACGCCGGAGGAGATGAAGGTCATTGAAGGGCTGTTCGACGAGAACTCCGAGGCGATGGAGCAGTTCGAGGGTGACGACGTCGACTACGCGTCCGCCGCCTACGAGATTTGGCGGCGCGCAGAGCTGGACCACCCTGCTCTCGCGAAGCAAGCCGCAGAGCTGCCAGACGTCACCCTCGCGACCCGCGCCACATCCGGAGCAGAGGAAGCAGGTGTATTCGTCTACACGCTCTCCCGTTTTGGCGTCGATCGCCTAGGCTTCGCACCCAGCCTCGGAACTCCGGTCCGCATATCGCCGACCGACGCGCTCCGCCTCACCGCGTGCGAGCCCGAGACTCCGCCCGTGCATCGGCTCTCCGACCACTTCCGCCTCCTTGACGCCGTTCTCGACGGCCCTCTATCTCCGGAGGAGACCTCAGCTGAGGGAACCATGACAGGTGTACGCCGCCGTGTGTACGAGCGTGTCCGGTCGCTTGTCGAGGACCGAAGTGACAGACTCTTCGAGATCGACCGCGGCGCCCAGACGGCGTTCGATGCGCTTGTGCGGTTGCCGCTCACCGAAGAGGCCAAGCAGCAGCTTGTGAGAGCAATGCGGGAGCGGACGAACGAGGACCTGTTAGCCCTCATCGTGCAGCTCCACAAGGAGGGCCGCTTATCGGTCGATCTGTCAATCGAGCAAGACGATGTCCACGTGGTGTGCTCGATGGGATTCCTTGCCGATGACTGAATTTGAGACTCTCCGTCGACTCGTCGATGCGTCCGACTTGCCACACCTCTTCATCGAGCAGCTGGGATGGGACAACCCTCTCGGCTATAGCGCCGTGCGGGTGAGCGCCGTTGACGGTACCGAGCTCGTGGCAAGGCCCGTCGCCGCAAAGCGGGGCGTTGTGATCTACGGCTGTGACCAGCTGCCGACTCGTTCCGACATGGAGGCGCTTGATCGCGCTGCGGCGAAGCAGACAGTAGAGCGACTCATCGTGTTCAACTCGGGCTCAGAGCAGCAGTGGCGGTGGCCCGAACCACGTCGCTCAGGAGGAGTCCGCTACGTCGTGCAGCGCCACACGGTCGGGTCAGCTGATCCCGGTCTGCTTCAGCGTCTCGCCGCCATCCGTTTCTCTCTCGACGAAGAGAACGACCTGACCATTCTGAAGGTCCGCGAGCGGGTCCGAGTCTCCTTCAGCGCCGAGGCGCTTACGAACCGTTTTTACAACGAGTTCAAACAACAACAAGACGACGTCGTTCGAGCGATCGAGGGCATCGATGACCTGAGCGACGCGTCCTGG
>JASHZW010000140.1 GCA_030042335.1 Nitrososphaerales archaeon | reverse complement strand
GCCCTGACAACCCGTTTGGGTATAGTGATCTGATTCTTGGAGCTGAGTTTCGTCGTTGTCAACTTTACTGCTTTGCTGCTTTACATTCTGCAATATCAAGCTTTCGCAAGCGGCTCCCCGGTGGTTCGATTCCCGTCGGGCTCGCCTTCATATTCTCTAGTCACGCATAAGTCGGGTCAAATCAAGAACCTCTACTGCCACCGCCTGATTGCCACCATTTTCTTCGTAGAAGAATACGGCGAGGCCATCTTCTGTAGGCTCTCCGACCGGCCTCTCTATGTGTCTGAACCTGATATAGAGGTCCCCCGCACGCTCACCGTAGTCCACCGCTTGCACGTTCCTAGGGAGCTTGATTCTGTATCTTCTTTCCAGCCTAGATAGAATCTTCCTGAGATCCAAGTCCAGGATTGTCCTGCTGGTCATGGCGCTCGATACCTCCTCTTCTTCCTCTTTTCGTTAATGATGAAGGCCGTCCTAATTAATACTTCACTGCTTCCTCCCTCTGCAAACTCATAGATTACCAGAAGAAAATGGTGGCAATCGACGCGTTTCAATGCGTGGAATCCCCCGGTTGTCTCGGTGCAGTTCGTCGGGATTCGAGACAGCTTGAAGCAAGAGGGCTGGGTCGGCTCCCACCTCAGGGTGACGAAACTGCACATGCAGCCAATCTTTCCGGCTCAAGGTCGCTTTCTTCCTCTTCCCATCTGAGGTTATGACATAGACCGGAGAATCATTCAAGGTTGGTCCTGTTCTACTTTAGATCCGTCGAGGGGGCTATAAGCTCCCGTCTCTGGAGACTCGGTTAGACAAGACTGGCCATCGAGTTTGGCTCATCTCTCCTTTACTTCCAGTTAGATGCCATGGACTTTCACGAGTCAGGTTCGAGTCTTCGAGGGATTGAACCCGCGGACGGTGCCAATCTGAGCACCGTTTTTGGTGTGATTCCCGTCGGGCCCGCCTCCGTTCAGGTTCGAGTTCCTTGTACCCGCAGACTCGAGAAATAATGCGGCATTCAATTCTCTACGCGTCCAAGGTCAAGGGTTTGGGCCGGAAGGGATTCATCCGGATATCCGTATGGAATCTGCTTTTGTCACGCGCGGGCTTTATCAAGCAATTCAGATTTCAGAATCGCGGTTTATGCTCCACTATCAGCTATCAGCGCTTAGCGATGACCCTCGATCTGATGAATCCGTCCAAACGCCCACTCTACCATCAGCGGGAACTCTTCTCTCCAGAAATGGGTGCCGTGCGAACCGGCACGCTCGACCATGACAACGGCCGCACCTGCGTCGCGCAGCGCGACGGCCCAGCGAGTCGCGTTCTTGAGAAAGAACGGCTCCTGCGAGCCGGCGACAAGGTACGCGCGCGGAAGTGGTTTCGGCATCACGGCAGGCGGCAGGTAACCTCCTCCCGGCGACGCACAGAAGACCGCACCATAGAGGTCGGGATGGCGAAGTCCCATGGCGAGCGCGAACTCTCCACTGGCGGAGACGCCGAAGACAGCCGTGCGCTCGGCGGGCAGCGCGACTCCGAATCGCGACCGTGCCCACAGACGGGCATCTTCGACGAAGAACTTCTCGTGCGCCGCGAACAGTTTTGCGTCAAAGGCCGGCGAGTACTCGTGTAGCCGCAACGTCTCGTCCTCCAGCCGATGGGTACCGACAATCATGGTTGGTGGCAGTTTTGCAGCCTCAAGGGCACCGCCCCACTGCGAGATCAATTGGCCGTCACCGGCGAAAACGATTGCCCCGGGCGGCGTTGGCGGGAGATACGCGGTCACATGCCGACCACCGTCATAGCTGAGAGTCTCGGTAACGAGCTTCCCATTGATGGACGACGACATTGTCACTTCCCGGCCAGCAGCGGCATCAAATAGGATTCGGTCCAACTCCTGGGCGCGTCTTAACGGCACGGACTCCTCTGCTGGATTTGCACAGAAGACCCGTCGAATCCGAGGACTCCCTCGCCATACACTTTGCTCGTGCGATTGAATGGTAGGCGGAACACCCTCGAATTCGCCGCCATTACCAACTCTGCCAACATTCCCGCCAGGGAGCAAATCCTCGGATCTTCGCCATCTCATTAGGTTTTAATGTATTTATCAAAAGCCGGTCATTGTAATTTTTTGGCCACCATCACGGATAATTCGAAGCGTTCAACACTTCGTCAAGAGTTTGTAATTGTCGACGCTCTCATCATTCTATACATAGTACTTGATGCCATCGCACAGTCTCTGCCACCGCATTACAGCCCAATATCGCAAGCAGAGAGTTTACTCGCGGTAGGGCCCTACGGCTATATCATGACTGTCAACTTCCTGAATCGTGGAGTCTTCTCTCTTCTATTTTTGTATGCTTTCGTCCAACTTCTTACGATGTTTGGAGAGAATTGGCGGAACTACAAATTTGGATTGTATGCTATCGCAATCTGGGGTGTGGCCGCTCTATTACTGGCTGGATTTCCAGCAACGGGGCGTACGCTTGGGGTTCACACAATTATTGCGATCATTATATTTATTGCAACGCCACTAGGTGAATTATCAATATCGCTGAAACTGAGCAGAGTGAAAGCTCTCGCTGGTGTGAGAAAGGTTGCACTCGCTATTGCGGTGCTTGGGGTTTTGTTCATGGTGTTTTACCTAGGAGTACTGACATTCCTCCCTCACTTCAAAAGCGACTATGGCGGATTGTTCGAGCGGTTCCTTATTGGGTCGATCATAGCATGGATGGGAATAATGTCTACCTACGTTCTGGGGCACGTTAACTCGCTACTGAAACCTGAACAGTAGGGCGCTGCAGCTTCTTGATAGATATGTATTCAGCGGATATTCTAAGTAGAGAAAGTACCGAAAAATGTCGAAACGAGAAATCGGCACAAGTGCATCACCTAAGGCAGGCGGATTATTCGTA
>JASHZW010000139.1 GCA_030042335.1 Nitrososphaerales archaeon | reverse complement strand
ACAAGGCCGACCGAGATATCGGCTTGAGGTTCGACCTCACCGTGGGGATGACTCGTTACGTGACGGGGAAGAAGGGAATGAAGCCGCCCATCAAGCTCGCCTCATACGGAGGGGTCTGGAGGTACGACGAGCCGCAGCACGCCAGATACAGGTGGTTCTACCAGTGGGACATCGAGATCTTCGGGGACCAGACGATAGACTCTGACGCGGAGGTGATGGACCTGTCCTACAACCTCTTCAAGAGGCTAGGCCTCAGCGAGGTGAGGCTCCACGTTGGCGACCGGCGCGTCGTGGAGGAGTACATCAGGAGCGTACTCGGCGTATCTTCCGATGAGAAGGTCCTCGAAATGATGCGCGCCCTCGACAAGGTCACCAAGAAGACCGAGGCAGAGCTCGTCAAGGAGTACGAGACGAAGGGCGTCGGCGCCGAGGAGATGAAGAAACTCCTCGAGTTCGGCTCGACCCGCGGCACTCCGATGGATGTGGTCGCGAAGCTGAAGGACATCGGGCTCAAGTCTGCTGACGGCCTCTCCGACCTTGCCGAGATACTCAAACTGAGGGGCGTAGCCAACGTTGAGTATGACCTGAGCATAGTCAGGGGTATAGACTACTACACGGCGATAGTATTCGAGGTCAAGGACGGTGCTCATCCCGACCTCGGTTCGCTTTGCGGAGGAGGACGCTATGACGCCCTGCCCAGGATTTTCGGGAGACCGGAACTTGCCGCCACCGGCGCAGCAGGAGGGGTCGAGAGGATAGCTCTCTCTATGCGAGGCGCAGCGAAGGCAGACGGACGCTCGGTCTACGTCGTCTTCACCGAGCCTGCGCTCTATGCAGAGGCGCTAAAGGCCCTCGCCCAGCTCAGGGAAGCAGGTATCCGGTCGGACATCGGCCAGCGGTCCAAGGGCCTGCGCAAGCAGCTCGACGACGCCAGCTCGATGGGCTTCGGCTCGGCGCTGATCGTGGGCAAGAAAGAGCTCGAGTCCGGGAACCTGTTACTGAAGGACCTGAAGACAGGCACGGAGAAGCTGGTCCCGCGTAGCTCGCTCGTCGAAGACATCCTTTCTAGATGAGGCTCTTCAACGGGGCCTGGACGCACATCAGTATCGCCTCGCCTTCCTCCAGCGTCGTCAGGAAGGGCACCTGGAGCTCGACGGCCTTCCTCCTCAGCCTGTAGAGGTCCTTCCTCATCTTGTTGAGGTTCGTGTTCAGCGAGATCACGAACGCCGCCTTACCATTGGTGATGATGTCGGCCATCTCGTCGATTGTCGCTACCCTCGCGACCCCGTCTCCTAGCGCGGCGGCGAGCGTCTGGGTGGTGACGAACCTGATCTCCTGCTCGGCGAATTTCTTCAGGAGCGCGCGTATCTCCTTCTTGTCCGATTTCTCGTCGGCCAGGATTATCCCGGTCTCGCCCTTCTGCGGTATCCTTATGCCCGAAGCGATGAGCGCCCTGTTCATCGCCTCTGCGAGGGTGTCGCCGAACGCCGCTACCTCTCCTGTCGAGCGCATCTCGACGCCCACCGTGGGCTCGGCCCCTTCCATCTGCATGAACGAGAACTGCGGAGCCTTCACCACGAACCTCTTGGGCTCCGGGACGTCCTTCAGGCCCGTCAGTTTACCTCCGAGCAGTACCGGCGCGACCATCGCTATCAGGTTCACGCCGGTCGCCTTAGAGACGAAGGGCATAGATCGCGAGGCCCTCAGGTTGCACTCTATGACCTGAACCTCGTCCTCCATGACCAGGAACTGGATGTTGAGCGGCCCCTTGGCCTCCAGACCATGCGCGATCTTTCGGGTGTACTCCCACATCTTCTCCTTGGCGGTCTCACTGATCGTTATGGTAGGTATCGTCATGATGGCGTCGCCCGAGTGCACACCCGCATTCTCGATGTGTTCCATGATGGCGCCTATCACTGTCGTCTCGCTGTCGGAGATAGCGTCGACCTCGACCTCCCTCGCGTTCTCCAGGAACTTGCTTACCGTGACCGGATAGTTCGGGTTGACCTCCGCTGCCTTGGCCAGGAAGCTGTCGAGGTCCCTGTTCCCCCAGATGACCCTCATGGCCGAGCCACTGAGGACATGCGACGGTCTGACGATGACCGGATATCCCACCCTCTCGCAAAAGTCCCTCGCTTGCTTCGTGGACCGGAAGCTGCCCCACCTCGGCTGTGGGATCTCGAGGTTCTCGAGCAGGAAGCTGAACCTCTCCCTGTCCTCAGCCTTCTCTATCGACTCGGCGCTCGTCCCCAGTATGCTGATGCCGTTCTGGTGAAGCTCTAGGGCCAGGTCGTTCGGTATCTGACCGCCGACGCACAGCACCACTCCGAGCGGCTTCTCCCTCTCGTAGATCCCGAGCACCCTTTCTACGGTGAGTTCCTCGAAGTACAACCTGTCGCTCATGTCGAAGTCGGTCGAGACGGTCTCGGGGTTGCAGTTGACGACCATGACCTCCTCGATGCCGTTCGCCTTGAGCGCCCAGGCCATGTTCATCGTCCCCCAGTCGAACTCGACCGAGCTGCCGATCCTGTAGGGACCGGCTCCAAGGACGAGGGCCTTCTTCGCCTTGGTAGGCTTCGCCTCGTCCTCGGTCGCGTTGTAAGTCATGTAGAGGTAGTTTGTCTTGGCAGGCCACTCCGCCGCGAGCGTGTCGATCGTCTTGGTGTACGGCTCGATCCCCATCCGTTGCCGCATCGCCCTCGAATGCTCCTCGTCTATCGCGACAGCTGAAGCGATCTGCTTGTCCGAGAACCCGAGCTTCTTGGCCTCACGCACAAGCGACGGGTCCCTCTCGAGCCCGTCCTTCCCGGCCTGCGAGACGCGCTTGTGCATCCCGACGATGTTCTTGAGCTTGCTGATGAACCAGGGGTCGATGACACTGAGCCTGCTGACCTCCTTCTCGTCCATCCCGAGCATCAATGCCTCCACCACGTCGAAGATTATCTGGTCGGTGGGCTTCCGCAGCCTCTCTCTCACGATGTCGAGGTCGTCCGTCTCGATGAAGCGTCTGATCACCCCGTCGTATCTGATATTCAGCATCCTCGCCGCTTTCTGCACCGACTCCTCGAAGTTCCTCCCGATCGCCATAACCTCTCCTATCGACTTCATGGCGGTGCCGATCGTCCTTGGGGCGCCCTCGAACTTCTTCGTGTCCCACCTCGGCATCTTTACCACGACGTAGTCCAGCGACGGCTCGAAGAGAGCGCTCGTCACACTCGTTACCTTGTTCTTGAGCTCGGTCAGAGAGTATCCGAGGCATATCTTGGCTGCGATGTATGCAATGGGGTATCCTGTGGCCTTCGAGGCGAGCGCAGAGGACCTCGAGAGTCTCGCGTTGATCTCTATCGCGTTGTAGCGCTCCGAGGTCGGCTCCAGAGCGTACTGGATGTTGCACTCCCCGACTATCCCGCAGCGCCTCGCCGCCTTCAGCGCCAGCGACCTCAGCATGTGGTACTCTCTGTTCGTTATCGTCTGCGACGGCGCGACGACTATGTTGTCGCCGGTGTGCACGCGCATGCTCAGGACGTTCTCCATGTTGCAGACGATCTGCCCGTTGTCGTCCTTGTCGCGCATCACCTCATACTCGATCTGCTTCCAGTGACCAATGTACTCCTCTATCAGGACCTGGTGGGCGATGCTCAGGTTCAGACCGCGCTCAACTATCGCTGCGAGCTCCTTCTCGTTGTAGGCGACGCCTCCGCCCCTGCCTCCGAGCGTGTACGCGACTCTGATTATCACAGGATATCCTATCTCCTTCGATATCGCCTGGGCTTCTGCCAGCGAGTATGCCGGCTTGCTCCTCGGCACAGAGATGCCCACATCGAGCATGGTCTCCTTGAAGAGCTCCCTATCCTCGGTGATCTCTATCCCGTGGATCGGCGTGCCCAGAACCTTCACGTCGTACTTCTCGAGCGTGCCCTTCCTCCCGAGTCCAACCCCGCAGTTGAGGGCCGTCTGCCCCCCGAAGCCGAGAAGGATTGCGTCAGGCCTCTCCTTCTCGATTATCCCGGTGACAAAGTCCGGATTGACTGGCAGGAAGTAGATCTTGTCCGCTATCCTGCTGTCGGTCTGGATGGTTGCTATGTTGGGATTCACGAGGACAGACTGGACGCCCTCTTCCTTCAGGGCCTTGAGACACTGGCTGCCGGAGTAGTCGAATTGGCGGCTGCTTTCAGCAGCTTTCGCCGGCTT
>JASHZW010000138.1 GCA_030042335.1 Nitrososphaerales archaeon | reverse complement strand
TGTTCTTTCTCGCTTGGCCGAGTACACGGTAATATGATCCTTCGCTCACACCACTGACTTCATGAGGTCTTTCACCCTTCTCACTGTTCCTGACCCTATTTCGAGCTGAAATCTGCAGGTTCAGACATTCTATTTGCCTGTTAGTCAGCGAGCAATGCTCCTTCAAGAAGTCGTCAAGATCAGAAACCATGTGCCAGCAGAGTACACCTTCCATTATTGTATTAGCATTTCCGAGCCTGTGGTGCAGAGATTACTCATCATCTGGAACAACTTTACACAATTTATATACATTTTAGCTTTATACTATCATAGACTTTCATTTTTTAGACCCGGTTTCCCGGCTCGCTACACTCAAAGAATCATTTTATTAAGCACAAAAGAGACCACTGGACGGGCAAAATGGGACGAAGGAGAAGGAAAGTTCTGCGTGTCAACAGGCGATCTCTACCAAAGGTCTTTGCCTGCCCTCGATGCGGAGTGGTGGCGATAAGAATCACATCACAGAAAGACGAAGCATCACAAGATTACATCACTGTTGTAGCTTGCGGAAACACTGCTTGCAAGGTCAGACGGGAGTTCAGGTTCGCAACTGAGAAGCCGGATATCGACGTCTACAACACATTCGTCGACGACTTCGTCAAAGCCGGTGCCACCATGTGAACCAACCAGGACCTACAGAGACCAAAATCCTGAGCGTGAGGAAGACTTCCGGGACCCTCGTCGCAGCCCTAATAGATCCTGAAGACTTTACCGTCGATAGAGCAGCAGCCGTAGCTAAAAAAGTACAGGAGCTCGGGGCAGGGTGCATCTTCATCGGAGGCTCAACGATTGCAGATCAAGGCCATTTGGACCAAGTTGTGATGCGAATAAAACATGATGTAACACTCCCTGTGCTTTTGTTTCCAGGAAATATCACGGGGATATCACGTCATGCAGACGCGATTCTCTTCAGTTCTCTCCTGAATTCAATGAATACTTACTTCTTAATCGGCGCTCAGTCAATCGCTTCTATTCAAGTCATGAAGAGCAAGCTCGAGGCGATCCCCATGGGGTACCTAGTCTTCGGGGACCAGTCTACCACGGGCTTCGTAGGCCAAGTCAGGGCGATTCCCCTCGACAAACCTGCAATCGCGGTGATGTACGCTATGGCAGCATGGTACTTGGGCATGCGCACGCTCTATCTCGAGGCCGGCAGCGGCTCGGAAAGGGCCATCTCCCTCGAGGTAATCAAGGCTGTCAGGGCGTGCTACCCAGGGTTCCTCATAGTTGGGGGTGGGGTGACACGCCCAGAAAGTGCCTCCGCGGCGGCTGGCGCGGGAGCGGATCTGATAGTCATTGGTAACTTGCTTCAAAACAAGGGCTATGAAGATAAGCTCAGTAGCATAATCAAGGCAACACAGGCAACAAGTTTAGTCCAGTGAGTCCTAGACACCTAATTCGCTCGTTCAAACACCTATCCTCCCAATTAGGTGTCTAACACGATAGAAACAGGAAAAACAATAGCTTACATGTTCCATTAAAAATCATCTCCATTCGCGTCTTCCTTCATTCCTGTAAAATGTTTCAGTTCTCGCATTTTCTACGTCTCTTTGGCGCAGCCCAGTGCGTTTATCACCGGCTTCGCCTAGAGTAAATCATTAAGTAGTTAGCTAATACAACTATTAGTACGTGCAACTAAAGCATGAATCAATCATCTGATGAATCAGCTAGGGAGTTACTCGAGGTTGTCCCCGTAGTCATGAGAGAAATCAGGTCTCAGATGCGGAGCAAGGCATCAAAATACCTCTCCATGCCTCAATTCCGCGCACTGACCTTTATTGAGCGAAGCAGCGGTTCCCCTCTATCGGAACTCGCCACTCACATGGGCCTATCCCTGCCATCGGCAAGTAGACTGGTGGACGGTCTCATAACCCGAGGTCTAATGTCCCGACAGGAGCATCCGGTCGACAGGCGCCGAGTCAGCCTAGCCGTCACGCGTCGCGGTCTCTCTATTCTGAACGAATCGAGGGTCGGGACCCTTTCTTATCTTGCCCAGAAGATGAAGACTGCTGACGATAGTGAACGGGAGACAGTCATTAGGGCCATGGGAGTGCTTCGAAGAGTCTTCTGGCCGGGCCAGGGTCACATGCAAGGCGAAAAGCCGTCCCTGACCCGACTTCGTCCATCTGGCCTTGCGCGAGTGGAGTGAGTCGAGCATGTTCGGCATGCTAGAATGTAATAACCTTACGAAAAGGTACGGTAGTGATGTACCGGCCTTAGATGATATCAGTTTCTCGATTGAGACCACAGGAATCTTTGCACTTTTGGGTAGGAATGGCGCCGGGAAGACCACACTAATCAGGATTCTTGCGACGGAACTCACTCCCAGCTCAGGGAGCGCATCCATCAACGGCATGGATGTCTTGAAGGACACGAGCAAGATAAGGGAGCAAATCGCAGTAATGCCACAGGAAGCTAGGCTCGTGCCATGGCTTACCCCGAGGCAAACAATCTACTCGTATCTTCTATACAGGGGTTTTGGAAGAAAGGAAGCTTCCTCGAGGGTAGGCGAGGCGCTCGCCAAGCTAGGGCTCGGGAAGTACGAGAACATCCCCAATAGGCATCTTTCGGGGGGAGTAAAGAGGAGGGTGCTGATGAGCACTATTCTTGCGACTGATGCGAGAATACTCTTTGTGGATGAACCAACTACGGGTCTCGACCCTTTGATACGCTCGGACCTCTGGAAGACCCTGAATGAACTGAAGAAGACTCACTTCATCTTTCTGACTACACACTACCTTGAGGAGGCGGAGAGGCTGGCGGACAGGATTGGCATCCTTGAGAGTGGGAAACTCCTCTCTCTGGGGACCCTCGACCAACTGAGGTCGTTGGTGAGGTATCAGGTTAGCGTGCGGGTATTACGGGGCGGGTTCTATTTCGAACCCAGGGTCGGAGAGGTGATTGAGAATCCAGATGGCTCTACTCAGATATTTACGACAGAGGCGGAAGCGGACAGGCTCACGGAGCAGCTGGTCAAGGAGAGGAGACGATACTCAATCTATCCCATCTCGCTTGAGGACATATTCTACTATCTTGTGAGAAAGCCAATCGAAGAGGACACTAAGGACAGCGCTATTGTTCGGGGTGCGACTAGTGAAGACTAGCAGACTCAGCCAGGTCTACGCCTCGATTCTGATTGATGCCGTGTACCAGATGAGGAATTATCCGATAACCCTGGTGAGCAACCTCATCTCTCCTTTTTCGGTCCTTGTCCTCATACTACTGGTAAGTCATGGACACCTCTTGGGCATCTCGATAGAAGGGGCCCTGATAACCAGCATGATCTCTGGAGGGGTGAGCCTACAAGTTGACCTGTCCCACATGAAAAACGACTTCAGGGTGCAGGACATGCTCGTCAGCTCCCCCACCAGCGCGTTCGCCTATGCCGTGGGCATGGCCATGGCTGCCCTCACGAACGCTCTTCCCGCGCTCTCAGTCCTAACTGTGCTGGCTCTTCTTTTCATCCGCACGAGTCTGTTGGGCGCCTTCACGATACTCGGAGTGTTCTTGCTGATGTTCGCTTTCTCCGTCGCACTCGGCTTCATGCTCTCGACTTTCAGCACGGATATCCAGCAGAACAGGGCCTTCCAGACCATTCTGACGGTCGTTCTGGCGACGATAGCGCCGATTTACTATCCGATAACCTACATACCTCTTCCCATAAGATATGTTGCATATCTGTCACCGGCTACTTATGCAGCAGAAATCGCCCAGAATGCAATCGGCGCCCTTCCGCTGACACCCTTGGCGCTGACTACCGACTGGATTGTTGTGGCGTGTGTATGTTGCACCCTCTTCGTCATCGCAGTGAAGAAGAGTCACTGGCGCGATCCATAATCCCGCTCAACATACCACTCGGAGAAGATATATCCTCTAAAGTCGCCTCCCGGAGTGAAATGCTCAAATCATTAGAGGGCGAAGTCGCGCTGGTAACCGGTGCCAGCAGGGGAATTGGCAGAGCCGTCGCTCTGCGACT
>JASHZW010000137.1 GCA_030042335.1 Nitrososphaerales archaeon | reverse complement strand
CTCGCGTCGGTGCAGGGTACCACAGAGGACCCGGCCGACGTCAGCAGCATCTCCAAGGAGATACGCGACATGAGGCTCCTGCAGTGCAAGGCGAGGGGAAGCATAGAACATGGCAGGCACAGCCCGCGGATCGACTGGATACCGTCACGGACCACCTCGAAAATAACGAGGCAAAACGTGAACGAGATCCTCGACTCCGCAGGGAACCGGGGGCAACGGAAGATCAAGATAGGCAGGTCGGGACGTGCCTCCTCCTTCTCGGTGACCGCCGAGGCGCTCGACGGAAGGATAAGCATCATCACGGGTCGCAAGGAGTCGGGTAAGTCCCACCTCGCGAAGATGATGGTGAGGGGGCTGCTCGAGCACGGCGCCTACTGCATAATCTTCGACCTGAACGACGAGTACGGTACCATAGGCCTGCGGGCAGACGGGACGAGGACGAACGTCGCCGACAAGCTTATGGTGAGGAAGCCGGCCCGCGACCTGAAGTTCAGCCTCGAAGGTGCGGGCATCCGGGCCGTTACCTCGCTCCTCCAGCACTCCCTCGAGATGCCGGGGACCTCGATGCGCGAGTTCCAGAGGATATGGGAGGGTATGGAGAGCAAGGCGGAGGTCTCGATGGAGGCGCTAGGGAACTACATCCAGCAGTGGCGGTGCAACGAGTTCGTCAGGGATGCCCTCTACGCCAGATACTACACGTTGTCCAACTCGGGCCTGTTCACCGACTCTGACGGCGCCTTCCACCTCGTCGAGTTCTTCAAGTCCCACCCGGAGGGAGGTGCCCTCGTCGTCTCTCTCAGCCGTGTCTCCCCATTGAACAGGAAGATGACGGTCGAACTCATCCTCTCCAAGCTCGTCGAGCTTCTGGAGCATCGCGTGATACCGCCCGTCTTCCTCCTCTCCGAGGAGGCTCACCTCTACCTGAGGGAGACATATTGGGAGGACTTGATCACGAGGATGAGGCACTTCGGCGTCTTCACGACATTCGTCACGAACCAGCCTGACGCCATCAAGCAGGAGATCTACAGACAAGCGGACAACGTCTTCCTCTACAACTTCTCGAACGAGGCAGACCTCAACCTCGTGAGCCAGGCATCGATGGTGGATACCGACACCGTCAGGTCGATAGTCAGGACGCTACCCCCGAGGATGTGCCTGGTCCTGGGCCACGCCGTCAACAACCTCCCGGTCCTGGTCACCGTCGACGAGTTCGACGCGCCACCCAGCGGAATAACCCGAAGGTTCTTCGACGCGAGGGTCGAGCCGGCGACCCTCGTGAGATGACCCTGCCTTCACAAACTATATCGGCAGGGCGGACAACCGCAAGCGCGTCTTTCATGAGCGCGGAAGAATCCGAAGGGACAGGGTTCAAGTCGACCCTCATCGGCGAAGTGAAACTCACCGATGCATCGACCGTGAGGATCTCCACCTTCGACGGGAGAGACGGAAGGAAGCGTGTGGACATTAGGCTGTTCCTCAGCGGGGAGCGCTATACGGGTCCGACCCGGAAAGGCGTCTCGCTTCCAGTCGACCAGCTGCCTGAGCTCAAGGCGCTCCTCGACCGCGTAAAGTGAGCGCTATTCGGCAAATGTTTAAAGCAGATTCGCTAAAAGGCTACTAGCGATGGAGAGCAGCCGCCAGGACTCAATAATCAAGATCGCGGGCGAAGTGGTCGCGAGCGAGGACCCTGGAAAGGCGCTCAAGGTCTGGAGGGAGAAGCTGGCTATCAAGCAGGTCCAGCTCGCCCGAACACTGAAGCTCTCGCCATCGGTCCTCAGCGACTACGAGAGCGGCAGACGCCCATCGCCGGGCGTCGTCTTCGTCAAAAAGTACATCGAGGCGCTTGTCTCGCTGGACGAGTCTCAGGGCAGGGTCGCCTCACGGCTCCTCGCGCCTGACAAGAGCTCTGCAATTCTCGCCATCAGTGAGTTCACCAGGCCCATCCCCGCCTCGTCGCTCCTCAGTGCCGTGAAGGGGACGGTCCTCAGCGGAGACCCCGAAAGGACAAACCTCTACGGGTACACCGTGGTCGACAGCATCAAGACGATCTATGCCCTCTCGGGATACGACTTTTACCGGATATTCGGTGCAACGACCGAGAGAGCCATCATCTTCACCAAGGTGGGAGCAGGCAGAAGCCCTCTGGTCGCGGTGAGGGTGTCCCAGCTGAAGCCCAGGATGGTCGTGATACACGGCCCTACCCAGACCGACCCGCTCGCTATCGAGCTGGCCAAGAGGGAGGGGCTCATCTTCGCCCTCTCCCAGTCGAGGAACGAAGACGAGATCATCTCGTCTCTCAAGACCCTGACCGCCTAGGTCAACGCTGCCGCCCAGAGCTACGGGAACCCTTTTAGATGCACCGCGAGCGGCGCTCGCGAGAGCGGTTTGCTCCCGGACACCCTCCTCCTCGCGCTGGGGGAGCTCGCAATCGTCATAGTCTTCGCGCTGATAGCGATATGGACCAGGGCCCTCGACAAGGGTGGGTTCCTCGCCAGCGTCGTCGTGGGCTACGTCATCTTCCTCGGAGGCGGGTGGAGATGGTTCGTCATCATCGCTTCGTTCTTCATCCTCGGCGTCGGCTTCACCTGGTACAAGTACGAGTACAAGAAGAGACTCGGAGGCGCCCAGGAGAAGGGTGGGGCCCGAAACTGGCCCAACATCCTTGCCAACGGTGGTCTGGCGGCGATATTCGGGCTGGGCGAGCTGCTCGGCGGGGGCCCAGCCTTCGCGGTCCTCTACCTCGGTGCGATGTCTGCTGCCGCGTCTGACACCGTTGCGACCGAGGTCGGTCTCCTCAACAAGTCGCCACCGCGCCTGATAACCAGGCTCGGGACCATCGTGCCCCCGGGCACCTCGGGTGGTGTGACCAAGCTGGGCTTGACGGGAAGCTCGCTTGCTTCATTGACGATAGGC
>JASHZW010000136.1 GCA_030042335.1 Nitrososphaerales archaeon | reverse complement strand
AGGGGAAGGATCGCCGGCGCGGCTCTCGACGTGGTCCGCTACGAACCAGCGAGACCCATAAACCCGCTCATCGGCCTCGAGAACGTGATAGTCCTGCCGCACATAGCCGGGGCGACCCACGAGACGACGACCAAGGGAGCCTTCATCGTGGCGACCCAGCTCGAACGCAACCTCCGTGGCGAGAAGATGGAGACCGTTATTAATCCGCAGACCCTCAAGGGCCCCTGATGCCGCAGTACGTGATGGCGGTCGACGCCGGCACGGGGAGCTGCAGGGCCGTAATCTTCGACAAGGACGGCAAACAGGTATCGATAGCGCAGCACGAGTGGTCGCACCCGACGCTCCCTGACGTCCCGGGCTCGCAGGTCTTCGAGACGAAGCGGGACTGGGCGCTCATCTCCCACTCGATCAGGGAGGCGATGTTCGCCAAGTCCATCAGCCCTGGTCAGATAAAGGCCATCAGCGCGAGTAGCATGAGAGAAGGGATGGTCCTCTACGACAAGGCAGGGCGAGAGATATGGGCCTGCCCTAACGTGGATTCACGGGCCGCAAGCGAGGCTTCATGGATGATTGAGCACGGAGCGGCCGAGAAGATATTCTTCAAGGGAGGCGACTGGGTCTCGATAACCGCACCGCCGCGGCTGCTCTGGATAAAGAGGAACAGGCCCGATACCTTCAGGAAGATAGCCCACCTCGGGATGATAAGCGACTGGATCCTCTATCGGCTCTCCGGGAGGTTCGTCACCGATCCGTCCATTGGCTCCAGCTCGGCCATGTTCGACCTTGAGCGACGAGATTGGTCCCCCGAGATAACGGAGCTCTGCGGACTCGAGACGAACGCCCTCCCCGAAGTCGTCGAATCCGGAAACATCATGGGCGAGGTCACAAAGGCCGCCGCCTCGGCCACCGGCCTGCGCCCGGGCACCCCTGTAGTGACCGGAGGTGGAGACACGCAGCTAGGCCTCCTCGGCATAGGGGTCACTCAGCCGAACAGGGTCACGGCCGTTGGGGGGAGCTTTTGGCAGACCACCGTGCTGATGGACCGCGCAAGGATAGACCAGAAAATCCGCCTGAGGACCCTGTGTCACGCCGTCCCCGGGCAGTGGATGATGGAGGGGATAGGGTTCTATTGCGGCCTAACGATGAGGTGGTTTAGGGACGCTTTCTGTCAGAGCGAGAAGGAGGAGGCCCGACGGCACGGAAGGGACGCCTACTCGGTGATGGAGGACCTCGCGGCCTCCGTCCCGCCCGGCTCGAACGGCGTTATGGGCGTCTTCTCGAACCTGATGAACTCGAGAAGGTGGGTGCACGCGTCGCCCTCCCTCATGCAGTTCGACATTAGCAGTCCCGACCGCTCCGGCAAGAAGGAGTGCGTCCGCGCGATAGAGGAGAGTGCCGCTTACGTCGCCCTCGGTCACCTCAAGATAATCGAGTCGATAACCAGGCGTCATCCGAAGGAGGTCATGATGACCGGAGGCGCCTCGAAGGGGAAGCTGTGGCCGCAGATAGTCGCAGACGTCCTCGGGGTTGACGTCAGCATCCCGGTGGTGAAGGAGAGCACGGCCCTCGGATGCGCGATCGCCGCCGGGGTGGGGGCCGGATGGCACGACAACCTCCAGGAGGCCGCAGGGCGGCTCGCCAAGATAGAGAAGAGGCTCGAGCCCTCGGCCAAGAACCATGTCCTCTACGAACGGCTCTATACCAACTGGCTTCAGGTCTACGAAAGGGCGCTAGGCATGGTCGACGAGGGCCTGGTCAGGCCCCTCTGGCGAGCGGTGGGCACCTAAGGATACGTGTAACTCGGCTTCAGGGCTATCGCGTGCCCGCTGACCGTCTCAGCGACCATCTTCAGGACCGGGTCCGTGTCCATGTAGTAGAACTCAATGTCATCCAGGGCGCCACTCATCAGCACCTTGATGCCCCGCTCCTTGAAGCCCGCAAGCGCCTTGTGTACGTTGTCCTGCCGGTTCACCACAGCGACGTGGTGGAGCCCTTCTCCCTTCTCCTCGAGGAACTCCCTGTAGATGCTCCTTCCCTCTAGCGGCTGAAGTATCTCAAAGTCGATGGGGTCGCAGTGGACCTCGGCGCCCAGCATCGTGTACTTGACGGGCTTGCCCCTGACCTCGGTATTGTGGAGCACCGGCGGCTTGTGCTCGTAGACGCTCCAAGGGCCCCATCCCATCACCTCGTGGTACTTCTTCATGGTGGCCTTCAGGTCATTCACAACGACCGCGACCTGCGTTATCCTCATCCCCGGAGGGACTTTCGGCTTCGGCGCCATGCCACAAAATCACGGAGCGATTCTTTAAAGTCTTGCGAGGGACGAGACTTTCAGGTGGGATAACTGGTGAGAGATGACACCGAGCTCGACCGTCGCACTTCTGTCGAGAGCAGTGTCGGGCGCAGAATCTTGGGAGGAAGCACCCTGGCACTGATACTTCTCGGAGCCGTACTCGTCGCGGAGGGGGTTGACCTGTCTCGCTTCATCGCCCAGAGTCCCTTGAGCGAGAGGCTCCTCTCCATCTACGCCTATCAGGGCTACATAGTAGCTGGTATGGCGGCCGAGGTCGGAGCTCTCGCCGTCATGGCCATCCAGTACAGGATGGGCAGGATAGTCCTAATGGTCTCGTCGGTCGTCTTCCTCAACCTGGCCTTCCTCTGGACCTCTCGTGGTCCCGGAGATATACTCGCAGTGAACCTGCTCATCAGCAACCTGGCACTCGCGTTCGTGGGCGTCGGTGTTGACACCGGTATGGGTATCGCAGTCTTCGACCTCGTCTTCCTTTCGGCCCTCGTCATCACGTTCGTCTGTGTCTATCTGTTGTCGCCGGGCGGAAGGACCTGGGCCCTGCTGAACTCCGTAGCTGTGGCTTCGGCCCTGATGCTCATCCTCTCCATCGAGGTGTACCTCTGGGACCGCGGAGAACTGAACTTGCACTTCACGAGCCTTAGCCCTCCCTGGTTCACGAACGCCGTCCTCGCTGTCTCGTCCATGGCAGTCTTCTTTGCCTCGCTTTGCCTCCGGATGCTCCTCAGGTTGAGAAGGCCGACGAACTAGTGGTCGTCGACCCAAAACATATATCAGCCGTTCGGGACGTTCCGCTCAAGGAGCAAGATGGAGAATGGACTGGGGTCTTAGGAACAGGCTCTCCCGGATGATAAAGCCCTCCGATGGGCACTCTGTGATGCTTGCGTGCGACCACGGTTACTTCATGGGACCAACAAGAAGACTGGAGGTCCCGAGGCGGACCTTCGAGCCGCTCGTCCCGTACGCAGACGCCCTCGCGGTCACAAGGGGCGTCCTCAGAACTTCGGTCGACCCTACCTGGGAAGTACCGATACTTCTGAGGGTCTCGGGAGGTACGAGCGTGCTCCACGAAGACCTCAGCGACGAGGGGCTGACCGTGGAGATGAAGGACGC
>JASHZW010000135.1 GCA_030042335.1 Nitrososphaerales archaeon | reverse complement strand
GACAAGGTTGACAAGGCTCTCAAGAGCCTGGGCGAGAACGTCTACTCTGACCTCGACGAGGGGAGGTTCCCGGCTGTGACCTTCGCGAGCCGGTCGGTCAGGAACATCGTCTATGACAAGAAGCTGCAGCAGTTCATCCTGGGCTCCGGGAGCGTGAAGCGCTCTGCCGGAAACATCAAGCACATCCGCCCCTTCACTCAGCTCCTCTGGCTCGCTTACTTCTCGAAGAAACTGGTCGACGAGAAGAGGACCTCGACGCTCAGGGATGTCTACTACTCGGCACAGGCATTCAATGTCGAGTTCATGGACCAGGCCGAGTCGGATGAGCTCATCACCGACCTCGAAGTGCTGCTCGAATCCGCGAGGGAAGAGTTCAACGTCTACCCTGAGGAGCGCAGCGCGATCTTCGGCAACCTGACCGTAGAGTACACGGTCCGGGGTTACGAAGGCAGGAAGCTGGACCTCTCGTCCCACCCGGATGGCATGATGATCGGCCCTGCTCTAACCACCGCGGAGTTTCGCGACACCGACGCGGAGATGGTTCTGGCGATAGAGAAGGGCGGCCTCTTCACAAGGTTCATCGAGGAGAAGGTGCACGAGAAGCACAAGGCGATTCTTGTCAACACTGCCGGGCAGCCCCCTCGCTCCACAAGGTACCTGCTCCGGCGCATGCACCAGGAGCTGAAGCTGCCGATTGGGATATTGTGCGACGCGGACCCATGGGGGGCTCACATCGCGATGGTAATCAAAAGCGGATCCGCCGGAGCGGCACATTTGAGGGACTTGACGACGCCTTCCGCCGTATGGCTGGGTGTCCTCGCGAGCGATATAGTAAAGTACAAACTACCAAGTGACCCCCTCACAGAGATAGACATCAAGCGTCTCTACGAGCTCAAGGCGGACCCCCGCTACAAGGAGAAGATGTGGCACGACGAGCTGGACACCTTCCTCAAGATCAAGAAGAAGAGCGAGCAGGAGGCATTCTCCCGATACGGGCTCAGCTACATCGTCGACAAATACCTCCCCGAAAAGCTCCAGCTCCTGAAGAGCTACTGAGCAGCCTACTTCTCCGGGCTTATCTCGGGAGACTGGTCTTCCCAGAGCAGCATCCTGTCCATCTTGCGCTTCGTCCTCGCCCTCTGGAGCATGTTGTAGACCGACCTGTGCTGACTCCCCTTGGCCAGCATCGATACCGCCTCCTTCGCCAGCTTCACCTCTGAGGCGTCCCCTATCATCGCCACCGTCCTCCCGTATACCGAGACTTGGGCCTTGGTGAGTTCCTCGATGACCCGCCTCGACTTGCCCTTCAGCCCGATTATCCTCCCGCGGATGCGCTCAAGGCTGTTCTCGCTCTTTCCGGCGAAGTCCCTCAGGTCGAGTACCTCGAGGAAGGTCTCTGGCTCCATGAGTCTGAGAGCCCTTTGGGGCGAGAATCCTCTCCCTATCGCCTCGACTATCGATATGGCCTTGAACGGGTCGCCTTCTTCCGCCGACTTGGACGTGATCGTCACTTCGCCGCTCTCCCCATCGACGTCGAGCGAGACATGGCATGTCTCTTCGAGGAGCTTCTTCGCCTCGCCCTTCTTGCCGATGACCGCGGCGACCCTGTCTAGCGGTACCCTTACGACCTGCTCGAAGCTCACGCCATAATCGCCTCCACTATCTCCTCGGCCCCCTTCTCATAGATGCCCCTCCTCCTGAAAAACTTCACCATGTTCGTGACATCCCTCAGCAGCAGCTCTTTCGCTTCGGGGTGCGTCTTCAGCACCGCGGAGCCCATGTCGAACAGCACCTGCTGGCCCTCGAACTTGAAGATGTTGTACTCAGAGAGGTCCGCATGGACGAGCTCGGCCCCTTTGTAGAGCTTCTCGATAGTCTCCATCGTCCAGGCGTAGTCCCCCTCGTCCACCTCCGTATCAGCGAACCTCGGAGCAGGCGCCGGCGGGACCCCGACATACTCCATGATGATGACGTTCTCGTTGAACGCGAACGGTTTGGGCACCCTGACCCCAGCCAGCTCCGCGAGCTGCAGATTCTTGAACTCCTTCTGCACCCATAGCTTCGCTATTCCTCTCGAGGAGCTGGGTATCTTGCCGAAGCGCCGGTCGCCGGCGACGTACCTGAGCCTCCGCTTGAACTCGGCTGACGCCGTCAGGTAGATCTTGACCGCCCTCGGGGTCCCATCCGGGGCTACCCCCCAGTACACCCTCGCCTCCTTCCCGGCGTTCACGACCCCGTTGAGATAATCCAGCTCGCCATTGCTGAGCAGCCTGTTGACAGCCCAGAGGGTCGCCCTGTCGAAGACCTCCTCGAAGACCTTGCGCTCGTTGGAGTCCTTGTTCAGGAACCTGCTGTCCCTCTCGAACCTCAGTAGCCTCTCCCTGAGCTGCTCGTCTCGCAAGCCGGGTGCTAGTCAGCCTGAGGGCGTGTTAAGGCTTGCCGGCGCCTCCGGGTAGCCAGAAAATTTATTAGTATACAACTATCTGTTGTATAGTGTTCGAAATGAACCTTGGAGCTTACATTTTTCATTGCAAGAGCACGTGGAGGGGAGACTGATGCGGGAAGAGGCGGGAGACCAGGTGCGGGACGACGTGTCGTCGTTGAAGGAGGAGCTGGCTCAGAAGGACGAGGAGCTGGCTGAGATGAAATCAAGACTGGAATCAGCCCGGCGTTCCAATCTCGAGGCCGACCTCGACAAGGCGCAGAAGCTCATCGACGAGGAGAGGTCTCGGAGCGAGGACTACCTCGCGCAACTGAAGTACCTGCAGGCTGACTTCGAGAATTACAGGAAGCGCGTCGACAGGGAGATACGCGACATCGAGGACTTCTCGACGAGCTCGCTGATCCTCAAGATACTGCCCGTATTGGACGACCTCGAGCTAGCCATCGCGACAGCTGGAAAGGATGCTCCGTCGGGGATTGTCGAGGGCATCACGATGGTCCAGAAGAACCTCATGAGTGCGCTCCAGGCCACGGGGCTCAAGGCGATAGACGCCGTCGGGAAGCCCTTCGACCCGGTCGTGCACGAGGCCGTCGAGCGGGTCGACGGAAAGAGCAACGACCGCGACATGGTCGTCGGCGAGATACGAAGAGGTTACCTCCTCAAGGATAAGGTGTTAAGGCCGAGCATGGTGAGGGTGGAGTCGGCCGTCAAGAGTAATGGTGAAAAAATATGAGCACACCGCGTGAAAAAATAATAGGAATAGACCTGGGCACGACCAACTCGGCCGCTGCCGTACTGGAAGCTGGACGCCCGGTGGTGATACCGAGCGCAGAGGGCCCGACGGCGGCCGGCAAGATGTTCCCCTCTGTCGTGGCGTTCACCGCCGACGGGACGTTGCTGGTGGGCGAGCCGGCCAAGAGGCAGGTGGTCGCAAACCCTGAGGGCACCATCTTCGAGATAAAGCGGAAGATGGGGACCGACTACACCGTCAGGTTGCAGGGGAAGGAGTTCACCCCCCAACAGATCAGCTCGTTCATCCTCCAGAAGATAAAGAAGGACGCGGAGACGTTCCTCGGCTACCCGATCAAGAAGGCCGTCATCACCGTCCCAGCGCACTTCAACGACAACCAAAGACAGGCGACCAAGGACGCCGGCGAGATAGCCGGACTTGAAGTCGTGAGGATCATCAACGAACCGACGGCCGCTTGCCTCGCTTTCGGGCTGGACAAGGCGGAGAAGGAGATGAAGGTCCTGGTCTTCAGCTTCGGAGGCGGTACGCACGACGTCACGGTGATGGAGTTCGGACAGGGCGTCTTCCAGGTCCTTGCGACCAGCGGTGATACCCAGACCGGCGGCGCGGACATCGACTACGCCATCGTCAACCTGCTCCTCGATGACTTCAAGAGCAAGACCGGTATCGACCTCAGGAACGACAAGACCGCCATGGCGAGGCTCAAGGAGGCATCCGAGAGGGCGAAGATTGAGCTATCGAACGTGATCACCACCGACATCGACCTTCCGTTCATCGCCAGCGACTCCACGGGCGCCAAGAACCTGCACTACACGATGACGAGGGCCAAGCTCGAGGACCTCGCGAGACCGTTCGTCACGAAGATAGAGACACCGATCAAGAAAGTCGTCCAGGACGCCAAGCTCGAGGTGAAGGACATCCAGAAGGTCATACTCATCGGCGGCATGACGCGGATGCCCCTCGTTCGCAAGACTGTGGAGGACATCATGGGCAAGCCAGCCGAGAGGGGAGTCGACCCGATGGAGGCGGTCGCCATAGGTGCGGCCATACAGGGAGGTGTCCTCGCCGGAGAGGTCAAGGACATCCTGCTCCTCGACGTCACACCGCTTTCGCTCGGAGTCGAGACGCTGGGGGGCATAATGACCCACGTGGTCGAGAA
>JASHZW010000134.1 GCA_030042335.1 Nitrososphaerales archaeon | reverse complement strand
ATGAACTGTCTTTGTCCCATGAAAAGGGCTCTCGCCCTCTCTAGGAATGCACCGCCCTCGCTGGTAAGAGCGTAGGCTACCTTACCATCTTCCTCTTCCGGCTGAAGATAGCTACACAGCTTCAGGAAGTCTATGCACTCCTTTGTGCGTTTGTTGTTGAGTCGGCCGTAGAACGCGATCTCGAAGGGAGTCATGGGTCCTCTTCCTCTGACCAGTTCCAGTATCTCCACATAGATCTGTGCCCTTGTCCTCCTCATCTTCTTGTCAAATGCATCTAACCAGAGTCCAGGAATCGCTGAAGTGATGGAGGGCGACGTCGATGGATAATATGACCCGAGACCGGATGTCTGGGGTGTGTAATAATAATATTCTACGGAATATGGGGTTATTGCTGAGGTTGTGGCTGAGACTGGAACGGCCCAGAATACATCAATCCCACTCTCTCCCGAAGTCGTGAATCCCGCTGGTAACCCAGCACTCGCCTCAAGGCCTATGAAACCTCCTAGCTGCTGCCCGCTTCCTCCAGGAGCCGGAGAGTATACCAACCCAGCGCCCTGAGGAGGGCTATTCTGAGAAGACACTACGACGACCGGGACGCCGAGGGCTTCCGGCAGCTTGACCGCGTATGGGCTGCCGGCGGCAAAAGCAGAGAGCTGTATCAGGCCTGAGCTGGCAAAGAGCATCAATGCAATTAACGCCATCGCTCGCTTTCTATCCAACAGGACCTTCACGTATCTGCCCTTTCAATCCAAAGGCGTCGACCGGCTATTTTTGCCTTGTGTACCAACAGGTCTCTGGCTCCGGCCCAAATTCCTGAGATGGTCTGTCGGGCGGAGAATCCCGTTTTTGGCGAAATACGTCCCAGAGGGACGTCCCATCAGGTACACCAGAGCCATAAGCGCTCGGCACTCGGCGATCGGCCGAGAGCGAGGTGACTTTCTTCCTCCACGTCAGGCGGAATATCAGCAGGAATCCGGGGCGCACAGCAGGCGTAGTGCTGGTCGTCGCACTCACTCTTGGCATCTTTCTGGTGCTGAGCCAGCTCGGCGCCGCCATAGCGGCGGGTTCGGACCAGGCCGTGGCATCGGTCCCAAACCTCGTGTCGGTCACGCCCTATACGACCACCAGCGGACAGAGCGCGGCGAATATGACATCGCAGACAGTTGCTGACGGTCAATCGACCCCGAACGTCGCCTCGGTGCAGCGCGTCTTCTTCTTCCCGTTGGGCGTGGCCGGCTGTGGCTCGAGTGCGGCCACCGGCTGTACCACCTCCGGCGCCCCCGGGGGCGCCTACTGCTTGGGCGGTTCGGTCGTCACCGCTGAAGACACGAAATCGACGATAAGATTCTACGAAGGAATAACAGGTGCAGTAGCTGACGTGAGCAACGTGACCCAGGGCAGGATGCTCAACGCCGGTGACGAAAACAGCACGAACGCCCTCGTCGGCCAGGAGTACGCTGACCTGTACAATCTATCTGTGGGAGGGGTGATGGACATAGGCGGAACCAACTTCACCATCGTAGGCATCTTCGCGGGGACCGGGTGCACTGGGGTCGGAATCATAGTTCCCTACTCTGCCGGCACGTCGGCATTCAGGGCGTCACAGGCGGCGTCGCATCCCAACGCAGCGGAGTATCCCGACCTGCTCTATGTTACGGTAGACAACTATCAGGATGTCGCAGGAGTCGTGAGCCACCTGCAGAGCGCTCTGGGGAGCAACTTCGTCATTCAGGACGTCGCCGGGACCGAGCGATCCCAGTTCCTCAGCGGTCTTAACACCGTCGTCTTGAGTTCAGAGTTGGGTGAGTATGCCGCTCTCGCGATAGGCGCGGCCGTGATGGTGGTCCTCATGGTACTGGTAATGTCGCGCAGAACCAAGGAGATAGGACTGCTGAAGGCCCTCGGCTACGGCAACGGCCGCATCCTTGGCCAAGTGCTGTCGGAGTCGTTGATCATCGCGTTGATCGGTTTCCCGCTGGCCATCCTCCTAACCTATATCGCCGGCCCGGCTCTGAGCAGCATACTGCTGAGTGAGGCAAGTAGCGTGTCGTTATCAGGCGTAACGAAGGTAGGCGGCGGAGCAGCGACGATTACGAACCCATACGCCTCGTCCGTACACTTCGCACTGACTCCCGAGACTGTCATTCTAGGCGCTGTCGTCACCATTGGATTTGGCGTAGCAGGCGCTCTCTATCCAACGATCAGGTCTGTGAGGCTGCGGCCCGCGGAGGCGCTTCGCCGTGAGTAGCCAAGGGGACACCGTACTCAGCATCCAGAGGGTGTCGAAGGTGTACAACCTCAAGCGGCAGAAGACAAGTGCCCTGAAGGAGCTCGACCTAGACGTAAGAAGGGGTGAATTCATCGCCATCATGGGGCGCTCGGGCTCTGGGAAGACAACCCTCCTCAACATAATGTCATGCCTAGACAGGCCGACCGTCGGAAAGGTCCTGCTGGACGGCGTTGACATTACCGCGGCTAGCGAGTCAGGGCTGACCGCCATCCGGAGAGACAAGGTCGGATTCGTGTTTCAGAGCTACAACCTGTTGCCCTACCTAAACGCGAGGGAGAACGTGGAACTGGCTCTGGAGAGCAAGAAGCTGTCGAAGAGCGAAAGAAGCGCCCGACCCGGCCTGCGACACTCCCGAGTATCCCTACTCCCCTGGTGAGCTGGTCGAGGACTCCGCCCCAGGTCAGGCTGAGTCGAGGACGGAGATAGCCGAGAGGATACTCGACCCGTTCGGGTACACGGTCGCGAGGCACCATCCAGGGGAGCAGTTCGGGATACGGGCGAGCATCGAGGTCTTCCTGAAGGAGGCCGGCCCCGTCGAGGAGAGGCACCACGCGGCCGGGTGGCTCGCGAAGCACCTCCCAGAGCTCGAGCACCAGGTCGAGCGCCTCAGCATGACGAACTTCCTCACGGGCGCGAGGGAGTTCCTCAGGGACATCGGTCTGCAGGACGTCCTCCTGCTGACCGTCGGGGGCAAGGTCATCACCAGCGCCCAGGACGACCAGCCCGCGCTGGACAACCTGGAGATGATGATATCGGCAGCGCTCTCCGACGCCATCGACTCGAACGAGAAGCCCGCCGAGGTCATC
>JASHZW010000133.1 GCA_030042335.1 Nitrososphaerales archaeon | reverse complement strand
GAGGCTGTAGAAAGGAAGCTGAAGAGCGTGCAGACCGCGGAGCCATCGGCGCATAAATAGCCGACGCAACTTCAGTGCCATTGCCGTTCGCTCCGAAAGGATCTGAGGACACAAGAGGCAGGACGAGGGCTTCCCTCGAGCTCATGGAAGCGGAGGCCCAAAGAGTCTACCAGTCCAGAAGGACAAGGGCGAAGAATAAGCCCAAAGGTTTACCCGGTGCTGGGGAAGGTTGAAGATGAGGCGAGAATCACTTGCTCGCCTTATCGAACCTCTTTCCTGCGTCGTCCCAGTTGGCCACGTTCCACCATGCGTCGACGTACTTGCCCTTGTCATTCAAATATTGCAAGTAAAATGCGTGCTCCCAACAATCTATGGAAAGAATTATGGGCAATTCTGCAAGATGCATAAAGTTCTGCTTTTCTACCTGCGTCAGGACGAGTGTGTCTATCTCTTTATCGTAGAGCAGCAGGGCCCATCCCGACCCTTCGACCGCCTTCGCCGCGTCCCCGAACTGCTGCTTGAACTTGTCGAACGAGCCAAAGTCCTGGTTGATCTTGTCGGCGAGCTTCCCTCCGGGGGTGCCACCACCCTTACCGGCGGGCGCCATGTTCGGCCAGAAGATAGAATGCAACTTGTGCCCGTCCACGTTGAAGCTGAGGTCCCTGAGGACTCCCCTCACGTCGATTTGCAGCTGACCGGCCCTGGCCTTCTCGAGCTTGTCCAGTGCCGCATTTGCCCCTGTCACGTACGCGTTGTGATGCTTGTCGTGGTGCAGCGTCATTATCTGCTGGGAGATGTACGGCTCCAGCGCGTTGTAAGCATACGGGAGAGGCGGCAGCGTGTATGTCTTTGCCATGATACCGCGGCCCGGGATGCTCGATAAAAAACTTGCCTCTGAGGGGGTCGGCCGGGCAGGTTCCGAAGTCTCCGGTCGAGTGGGCCTGAGACCGCGGTCATAAGGTTCAGGTTGGTGGATTGCGGGATGGAGACTGGGACAAAGGGATATAGGTTCCAAGACGATAGAGGGCGCATGAGACACGGGCACGTGGCAGTTCTGGTCGCTGTCAGCCTCGTGGCGGGATTCTCGCTCTTCTCGATGCTCGTCCCTTCAATGCCCCAGACCTATTACGCTCCTTGCTACCTGTCTTGTGGCTCGTCCGCCTCGTACTCTTACAATTACACCGCATCGATTACCTATCACCTCTTCGATATCGGCGCTGTCAGCGACCGTTGCGGCTATCGCGGGGTCGTCTCCGGTGCGGTAGCCGGATTTGGGCCTATAGATGGTTCGCTGCAGTCGTGCCTACATTTCGTGTAGGGCTCTGCCGCTCGTCCGCGCCTTCATCCTCGATTCCGGTCCCGTTTTGGCAACCCTTTACTCGAAGGCCGTTCGACAGCAGACTTTACGGAGCTCCGGCGTGGGTCTGGTCGTCTATGTAGTCGGCCACGAGATTCTGAACCCTGACGCACGGGACACCGAAGGTCGCACAGTAGCGGGCTAGGCCCTTGTCGAGGGTTATCAGCGTCAGTCCGCCCTTCTGCCCCATCAGGAACTTCAGTATCTCCGAGTCGTCGATCGAGACCCTCGAGTCCTCGTTCCCCTTGATCAGCATATGGACCGTCTGGCAGTCAATGCCCTTGTCCCTGAGTTCCTTCGCCAGCCCGCTCAGCTGGGCGTCGGTCATATATCTCAGGAGTATCGCCTTGCGGAGGTCTGTCAGACCGTTAGTGACGGCTTCTCCCGCTTCGCCTTGTTCCAGTCGTCGAGGAACTTCTTGAGGCCGATGTCGGTCAGTGGGTGCTGCATCATCTTCTCCATAACTTCCGGCGGCATCGTCGCGATGTCGGCGCCAAGTTTGGCCGCTTCAAGAACATGCGGCGGGTGCCTTATGCTGGCCACCAGGACCTCGGACTTGAGCTTGTAGTTCGCCTTTATCGTCACCAGGTCCTCGACGACCTGCATCCCCCTCTGGCCGATGTCGTCGAGCCTCCCTATGAATGGGCTCAGATAGGAGGCTCCGGCCTTCGCAGCGAGCAGCCCTTGGTTGGCAGAGAAGATCAGCGTGACGTTCACAGGTATTCCCATCCCGCTCACGGTCTTGGTCGCGCGCAACCCTTCCGGGATCATGGGTATCTTGACGACGACATTGGGAGCCAGCTTCGAGAGGCGCTTCGCCTCCGTCACGATCCCCTCATGCTCGGTGCTCACGACCTCCGCGCTCACGGGACCGCTGACCTCCTTGCAGATGGAAGCTATGATCTCCTCGAACTCCCCGCCCTCCTTCGCGACCAGCGACGGGTTGGTGGTCACGCCGTCGACGAGGCCCATCTGGTTGTACTTCCTGATCGCCGCCAGGTTGGCGCAGTCGAGGTAGAACTTCATCGACGGCGAGACGCCCAATTTTGTATTTAAGGTATGTGCAAGAGGGAGGCGGCGGATGAACGCCGTCATCGATGCCATCAAGTCTAGGAGGACCGTGAAGAAGATGGATGCGGACTTGGTACCCTCACGCTCGGACATCGAATCCATCATCGAGGCGGCCACCTGGGCACCCAACCACCACCTTACAGAGCCCTGGCGCTTCGTCGTCATCGAGAAGGACGCCCGGCTGAAGCTAGGAGAAGCTCTCGCCGAAGCGATGGCCAAAAGCTCGAAGGAGGCAATACCCTCCGAGCGCCTCACGAAGGAACGCGAGAAGCCGCTCTCGGCTCCGGTCATCGTGGCGCTGATAGGCAGTCCGAAGTCGGGCGAGAATGTCTCCGCGCAGGAGGAGATGGTCGCCGCGGGGGCCGCGCTGCAGAACATGCTCCTGGCAGCGCATTCGTTCGGGCTCGCGACCTCGGTGAGGACGGGGCTGCACTCATACTCGGAAGGTATCAGGAAGTTCTTCGAGATGCAGGGCGAGGAGAGGCTGATAGCGATGGTCTACGTCGGCTACGTGACCGGGATGACCGCGCCTGGCAAGAGGACGCCGTTCCGCGACAAGGTCGTCTGGCGCGAGAGCTGAGAACCCTACTCTCCGGTCTCGGACACTTCGGGGAGTATCTTCCTCTTCGCGAGGCTCGACGGCCACCAGTTGTACTTTGCGGCGAGTCCCATGAGCGCTGTCACGAAGAACAGGATCACTACGGCGACGTCGAGGACTACGGCGGCCGCCACGACGAAGCCTATCTCCTCCAGCAGGCCTATCTCCGTGACTATGAGGGACGAGAAGACGGTAGCGAGGACGAGGCCGAGGCCCAGGATGGTGATCCAGGTCTTCTCCAGGGCAGTCTTGATTGCCTCATCGTCGGTCTTGCCCTTCATGGCCTCCTCGCGTATCCTGGTGACGAAGAAGATGTCGTAATCGATTCCGACGCCGAGCATCGTGACCACGACGAATAGCGGCGCAAAGTCGAGTATCGGGAGGCCGAGGCCGTAGTAGAAGATTGCCGAGAGCATGGCGAGCGAGAACGCCACGCTGCAGAGTATGGTGAAGACGAGCCTCAGGGGCGTGAAGAGCGAGCGAAGCTGCAGGAAGAGGATGACGTAGATCCCCGCGGCGAGCACGGTGATGACCTCCGGCAGGATCCCGTTGAGGAACGACTGGTTGTCATAGGTGGACTGGGTGGTGCCGCCGTAGTAAAGCGTGACCCCGTCTCCCGGATGGATCTTGGCTATCGCCGACTCCATCTTTAGGAGAGTGTTTATCGCGGCCTGGCTCTGGGTGTCGCTCTCGAGTCCGACGATGATCTGCGCGGTCTCGTTGTTCTCACCGATGAAGGAGTACATCCCGGAGAGGTACTGCGATTTCTCGGGTTGCGGCAGCTCCTGCACTCCGCTGTAGTTGAAGGTCTGGCCGTACGGCCGCGTGGGACCGGAGACCGAGACGACCCCGTCGACTGAAGCCGCCGTCGAGCTGATCGCCTCGATCTGGTTCATGAGCGTCTGGTTGAACTGACCGTCGGACTGCAGGATGGGCGTGGTCGTCGTGACGACGATGACGGTGGGGTCTGTGGTCCCGCTCCCAAGGTTCTGGGTGAGGACCGTCAGACCCTGGTTGCTCGGAAAGTCCGGGAAGAGCTTGAGTATGTCGGCGCCGCTGGGCGTGATGAGCGCGATGTAGAATGCGCCCGCCGCGAAGAGCGCTATCACGACCACGACGGCCGCCTTCCTGCGGAGGGTCCTCTCGCCGAGCATCCTGACGCGGCTGCGCTTGGGTTGCTTGACGAGGTCCTGTCTCGCCAGCTGGCGCTTCAGGCCCGGCCAGAACAACCTGTCCTTGAGGAGGAGCTCTATGGATGGCAGGAGCGTCAGGGCTGCTGCGATGAGGATGCTGACGGCTATCGCAATCGCCGTGCCGACGCTGCTGAAGAGCGGCACGTTCGCTACGGCCATCACTACGTATGCGACTACGACGGTTATCCCCGCCGTCAGCACGGCCTGTCCGGCCCAGCGGATGGACACCGCGACGCTCTCCTCGGTGCTCCTGCCCTTCACCCGCTCCTCACGGGTCCTCCTGAGCTGGAGGACCGAGTAGTCCACGGCGAGCCCCAGGACAAGGAGAATCGTCAGGGCGGGCGTCAGGAACGTGAGCGTACCGTGGCCGATGTCCACCACACCGAAGTAGATGACTGGGAGGGAGATACCAATCGCCACGCCACCGACGAGGACAGGGATTATCGCGGCGAGCGGGGCGAAGAGCAGGACACCCACGATGGCGAGCGAGGCGAGGACACCCGGGACGACCGTTATGCCGACGACGGGGCCGAACACCTTCGAGATGTCGGACGTGAGTACGGCGCCGCCCGTGACATAGTAGGTGCCCAGAGCCGAGACGCCAGAAGCGGAGGTGTCGCTCCTGAAGGTGGCTATCATCGAGTCCGTCGGAGAGACGGCGAAGTTGTAGACGACTATCATGGTCCCGTTGTCGGCGCTGATGAAATTGCTGGTTATCGCGCGGGAGAGAATGGCCGGGTACTGGAGATAGTTGTCGTTAACTATCAGGCTCTTGATTGCGGCTGAGACTTGCGCGGAGGAATAGCCCCCGCTGAAGGAGGAGAGGAGCGAGGCGAGGGCGGGCGCCCTGAAGGTGAAGAGGGGGGACGAAGCGAAGGACGTGGCGGTCGAGTTCGCCACGATAGACGATGCGAGGTCCCAGGTGGAAGAGGCCGACGGCGAGCCGCCCAGGGCGTAGGAGTCACTGACGAGCTGGTCCGCGCTTATCCCGGTACCGGGGAGCCCGCTTATGCTCTTGGAGAAGAGTTGGAGGGTGAAGCTCTGCACGGTCGCGTTCGCAGGGGAAGGCCCGAGGCCGATCAGCCCCGCGACGAGCCCGTTGAGCGTGATCCCGAGCGAGGAGGTCAGGCTCGAGGGTATCTCCGGCTGGAGCAGGCTGACGGTGGCGTTGCCGATGGCGTCCGC
>JASHZW010000132.1 GCA_030042335.1 Nitrososphaerales archaeon | reverse complement strand
TTCTCTACACGAGCTCGGGGAGCGCGGCGTTAGCTGGGTTCGCAATACTCGGGGGCGTCATGGTCTCCTTCTGGAGCAACGTCATCTGGTCCATGGCCAGCCAGTTCTACTGGGACAAACAGGAAGGTATGTTCGAGATCTACCTTGTGTCACCTGCCCCGATGACAGGCATCCTCGTGGGGATGTCTATAGGCGGGTTCGCGGCGACTGGGCCCTCGGCACTCTTCGTCGCGGTCGTCGGTTGGCACTTCTTCGGCTCGAGCGTCAGCCCGTCCTGGCCGTTGCTGGGGATCACCTTCCTTCTCACGATCTCTGCCCTCTACGCCCTCGGGATGCTGCTAGCGTCACTCTACCTCGTGTACGGGAGGAATGTCGAAGCGATAAACGACACGGCAAGGGACTCTGTCTCCCTGATGTCGGGCGTTTACTTCCCGACCATCGGTGTTGGCTCGCCGTTCCCGCTCGCCCTGCAAGCGGCCGTTTCCCTTGTCCCGCTGACGATAGGGATGGACGCCATCCGGAGGGCAATCTTCTATCCCGATGACGTGATGCAGATCTCAGAGGAGCTGGCCGTCCTCTGCATAATGAGCGTCGTCCTGGTGCTGCTATCGGTAAGGGCAGTCAGGTACCTGCGGGCGAAGGGGAGGAGGGATGGTACGCTGGTGGTGAAGATGAGCTGAGCAGCGCGAGGGCGGTCTTCGCTGCGGTATGGATGGGATGGCAGAGAGAGGTAGGTTGGGGAAATCCGGCGCTCAGCCTCTTGCTGCGCGCCGTGGCACCCGTCGCGGCGGCGCTGACGATAGTCTTCGTCTACTGGTTCGGTTCGAGCCAGGCCGGAGTGTTCGAGCCCCAGCAGCTCGCCTACGTGGCGGTGGGTGCCTCGCTCTACGGGCAGATCAGCCTCTACGCCTGGGTGCCGAGCGCCGCGATATCCGAGGGGAAGAACACACAGCTCTACCCGATGGTCTACATCTCTTCCAGCTCGTCCTTCCCCTATCTGCTCGGACGCTGCATCGCGTCCTTCCTGGAGTCCCTGCCGATGGTGTTCATCTCCCTAGCCGTCTGCGCAGGGGTCTCCGTCGCCGCTTTCCACTCGCAGCTGCCGCTCCTGATCACTCCATCATCAGTGCTCCTGCTGCTCCTGTCGATGCTGGTGGTCTTCCCCGCCGCCCTCGGGCTCGGTTACGCGCTCGGAGCGTATTCGATATTCGCGAGCAAATTCGAGTGGGGCATACCTTCGCTCATCACCGGTGGCCTGATGCTCTTCTCAGAGGCGCTCTTCCCGGCTTCCACCCTCCCGGCCCCTCTTGCCGCGGTCACGAACGCTGACCCCTTCACGTACTTCATGAGGGCCTCCAGGGACGCGATAGTTTACGACTCCATCAACAACTACGTCACCGACCTCTCCTACTGCGCTGTCCTCGGCCTTGTTCTCATGGCGCTGGGCATGGTGGCCTTCAGCCGGGGTCAGGGCAGGGCGAGACGGAAGGGTTTCATCGACAAGAAGACCCAGTAGCAGAGGCCGACATCTCTAGAATCGGGGTAATCGTTTATAATCGTCTTCACGCTGCGCACCCGAAAGTCTGATGCTTAAGATGTCCTTGGTTGCCCGTCCTCAGGCGCCCTCTCTGGCGCTCTTGCCGCTGTTCGCGGTCCTCCTGCTCCTGGCGAGCGCGCCCGTAGCCTCAGGGCTGCGTACCCAGAACACAAACCTTCCGTACAGCGCCTCGATTCCGAGTGGTTACTACGAATACTACTCCATTGTCACGGTCTCGAGTTCGTCCACTGTCAGCTTCGTAGTCTCGAGCAATACTCCCGTCTCGACGGCGCTCATGACATCGTCTCAGTTCTACACGTTCAACACCACCGCTACAACAGACCTTTCGGACTCGCTCTACATCGTCAACAGCTCTTCGGCACAGGAAACTCTGAACGCGCCGACGGGGACCTATTACCTGGTTCTGTACGCCTACGGGTCGAACGCGAACGTTTACTACAACCTTGTCTCAAATCCTATCGACCCCTACTACTATGTCCCACTCACTCCGCCGCAGCCCACCGGGATAGCGTCGTTCGGGCTCTACAACGAATCCGGGAACGGGGTCCCCTACCAAGTGCAGACCGATGAGGTCGTCGGCGTAGGCGAGATCACGGCGCTGCAGGCGTACAATGCCACGGCAGGCTCGGATCAGAGCAACATCTCAGGGGCTACTCTGCAGCTCAACACGGTCCTCCTCGTCAACGAGACCAATGGAAACCAGCAGAGCTACTGGATCCAGAACACCCCCGACTTTGTGACGAGTGTCGACACCGTAGCCTTCGGCGACAACATTTGGAACTTCAGCGTCTCTGGTGTTCTGAGCAACAGCACCATCACCTCGTCGAATGGACCTGACGTGTACACGTTCCCTAACGATGGCTCTACCGGTTACTATTACTCGTACGAGGCGAACAACATGACCTATGCCCTTCCGCTCGGCATCGCCCTTCTGGCGAACGAGACCGTCGAGACTGGGACCGGGGTGCTCGTGCAGCTCGGCGCCCAGCTCTTCGAGAACGGCGGCCTGCCAATCACGCCCGTCGAGTGGTTCGACAACGCCACGATAAGCGATCCTCTGGTACAGACCGCATACTTCTTCGTCTCAGGGAACCAGACGACCCCGGATGGACTGTACTACGATACGGAACTTGTCTTTGCCGGCGAGAACAACGGAGAGGCTACCGACTTCACACAGATGAGCTCGTCGCTGGGGCTCTTCTTCGACAATTCCACCACTGGGACGCTCCAGTCCTTCCCCTCGCTCTACACCTTCGGCGGAGATACCTCGGAAGCCGCCGACAACCTCCAGGTCAGCTACTCGGGGAACGGGTTCGCGCAGATAACCACGGGGACCCCGAACTACGCGTACCTTGGACAGGCGTCGGGTACTATCTCATTCCCGCTCAGCGCTTTCGCCAACTCCACATCGACGTCCTCGCAAAGCTCTTCTTCCGTGACGCAGTCCTCGACGACCCAGTCCTCTTCTTCTTCGTCCAGCTCGATCTCGCTTTCGGCCCCCTCGATTGGTGTTCTCTTCGTTGCCGCCACGACAGCGGCTTTGATGCTCGGCTACGGCTCCCGCGTCAGGAACAAGAGAGCCTCCGCTTCATTCGCTTGAATCTGGGGGAGTCGGGTCTTCCATGGGCGACCTAGCGGGCCGGTAGCTACCGCGTGGCCAGTAACCTCAATCCAGGGATGATCGCCCTCCTCGACCTTCACTCTCTTTCCCCTTTGGGAGCTCGCGCTCCCGGACACTGACTGCGTTACCAAGGCCACTGTAGCTGTTCTTAGGCCTTGCCCATATGGTCTACAAGGAAAACATGGCGGATATGTTGTTCGCCAACGGCTGAGCTTATTTGGTCTCGCGCACTACCCGTTTCCGTAGCACGTGTCCCCCGACAAGCAGACCCAGAACGTCCTCGTGCTCGAGCTTGCTACGATGGTCGTGGCAATAGCTCTGGCACTTGCGGCGAACTATCTGGCCTCGTTCTCTTTCAGCGCCATCCTGAACTTCATCTTTGCGACCGCGATAGTCATCTGGTTCTGGTGGGGTTATGTGATGGACCGCCTCGCGTATCCGCAGCGCAGCGGCAAGTTCCCTTTGGAGGACGTCTTCGTGCTCATCTTCATCGCGCTGATTCCATTCGCGCTCAGGCAGGGCGAGGTCTACGCCCTGTCGACGACCCTGGCCGCCGTGCTGCTAGCCTGGGCACTGATGATCTACGGGATAATCAGGGAAAACGGCATCTCACTGGGACGGGACGCAAGGAGGAAGCTCTCCCTCGAGGTGGAGCAACGCGTCATCGTGGGTCTCCTACTGCTGGCGGATGCGATAATCGACCTCTATCGTCCCGCGATCGGCTTCGCGCTGCTCTTCATCCCTGGTGTCTTCGCCATCGTCTGGAGCCTGGTCACATACTTCGCGGACCTCACTCACGTGCGCGACCCGCAGAGTAGGCTGAGCCCTGCGTAGCGTCCTCGTGCAATCGAGGTATCTTGACTATGGACCCGGTGGTCGCCGTCACCCATATCTCCCAGCCGCGTCTCAGTTCGAGGTCGAGGGAAGCCAGTTTACCGCGCGGCACCGCGAGGATGCGCCTTATCGACCCTTCGCG
>JASHZW010000131.1 GCA_030042335.1 Nitrososphaerales archaeon | reverse complement strand
CGTGGCCTCGTCGGTGCCGCCCACGCAGTAAACGTAGCCGGAGTTCGCGAGGCAGGATGTGAACATGATGTTCTGCGGATAGGAGTACTGGTCGAGGGTCCAGTTGCCTATACCCGAGGATGAAATCGGCGCGTAGTAGACCGAGTCATGGGGAGCGCTGTCGGTATCCTCGCCGCCGATGCAGTAGATGGTTGTCGATGAGCCCACACACGACTGGCCAAGCACGCCCGCCGTACCTCCGGCCTGGAGGGGATAGGCGGTAGTTGAGACCCAGGGTCCACTGCTGTTCGAGGCGCTGTACTCAAGGTAGAAGTTCGCTCCCACCAGTATGACCAATACCACCGCCATCGCGGTGATGACCTTAGGGGAGAGCTTGATCAATTCCCGGCCAACGGCCATCCGTTGAATCTTAAGGGTTGTGATGCAAAAGCGGGTTCTGTCCCATTAACGGGTGATTCCTGAGCCCGTTTCACTTCGGGTGGTCTTTCGCTCAGCCAGAGTGAGCACCAAAGACAATGCTCGATGCAACTGCAACGGCGGTTCCAGAATAGCCAAGGAAGTAGGCCGGAGGCGGGTGTATCACACCAGACGGGCCACAACATTCAGGCAAGGTCGTCGGAAAAAACATGCAACCTCGATACCGTAATATCCGAGGTAGCCGAAGATCGAACCCGCTACCCAAAAGCAGGCCGCAAAGATAATAGCCCCCGGGACGTGTGGCGGGTGTATGAAGGTCATAGAAACCCCCAACGCGCCCAAGCCACTCGGCCCATACTCGCAAGGCATAATCGCGAACGGATTCGTCTTCGTGTGCGGCTCGGTGGGTGTCGATCCGAAGACAGGGCAGCTAGTGAGCGGAGGAATCGCGGAGCAGACAAAGCAGTCGCTCGAGAACATAAAGGCCATCCTCGAGGCCAGCGGCAGCAGTCTGGACAAGGCGGTCAAGGTCACGGTCTACCTCAAGGACGTGAACCACGGGAAAGACATGAACCAGGTCTACTCGACCTACTTCCCCCATAGCAAGCCAGTCAGGAGCACGGTCGTGGTGGGTTTCACCCGCGACGACCTGCTGGTAGAGATCGACGTCATCGCCGTCCAGGGTTAGTCCTCTTCCGGTGTCGGTCCGTGGCTCGGGACGAGGTCGTTTGTGCCTGCTGCGGAGCGAGGATGGGGCGCGAGGGAAAACCGCCGAAGACGACCCTCAGATGCCCTTCCTGCGGAATGACCGAAGTCCGAATCGAACCCTAGTGCACGAAGAGAGCCAGCAGGACTATCGCCGAAACGAACACGATGGAGATCGTGTTCAGCACCTTGATCAGCGAGTTGATCGCCGGGCCCGCGGTGTCCTTGAACGGGTCTCCTACGGTATCACCCATCACGGCCGCCGAGTGCGCAGGGGTCTTCTTGCCGCCAAAGTTACCCATCTCGATGTACTTCTTCGCGTTGTCCCAGGCGGCGCCACCGTTGGTCATCATGAACGCGAGGAAGACTCCGGTCACGACGCTCCCGATCAGGAGGCCGCCCAGGGCGACAGGGCCCAAGACGAAGCCGACGATGAGGGGGGTCGCGATCGCGAGGAGCGCAGGCTTGGCCAGCTCTCTCAGCGCGGCGGTCGTGCTGATGTCCACGCACTTTGCATAGTCGGGCTTGGCCGTCCCCTCCATGATCCCCGGGATCTCCTTGAACTGGCGCCTCACCTCGTTCACCATCTTGATCGCCGCCCTGCCGACGGCCTGTATCAGGAAACTCGAGAAGTAGAAGGGCAGGAGGCTGCCGATGAAGAGACCTATGATGACCCTCGGGTCTGAAAGGGCGAAGGTCAGGCTCTCGCCGCTGGTGAGGCCGTACTTCGACATCAGGCTGAGGTTACCCACTATCTGGTTGTTGACCTCGCTCTGGAACGCGAAGAATATCGCGACCGCCGCGAGCGCCGCCGATGTCACCGCGAAAGCCTTTGTCGTAGCCTTGGTCGTGTTCCCGACCGCGTCGAGCTCGTCCGTTACTTCCCTGACGCCCGCCTCGAGGCCTGCCATCTCGACTATGCCATTCGCGTTGTCGGTGATAGGCCCGAAGGAGTCGATCGACATGATGACGCCCGTGAGCGAAAGCTCCGCCATCGTTGCCACAGCTGTGCTGTAGACGCCGAAGAGGAGGTTCTCGCCCGAGGCATAGTATCCGATGAAGTAGGAGATGCCTATCGCGAGGACCAGCACCAGCGCGGAAGGCGCCGTGCTCTGGAGGCCCGTCGAAAAGCCCGCCAGGAAGTTGGTCGCTGGTCCCGTCTGACTGGCAGCGGCCACGAACTGGACCGGCTTGTGCTCGTAGGAGGTGAAGTAATCAGCGACCTGTTCAATCACGACCACGACTACGATGCCGACAACCGCGCTCGCGAGGAAGCCGTATCCGAGCTCGCTGGAGCCGAAGACGCTGCTGGATACGACGGCGTCGATGATGATCGCTATGACGGCCGAGATTATGAGGGCTACGTTGAGGGCACCCATGGGATTCTTCTTGATCGAGCTGCGGATGTAGAGCCCCCCGATGATGGAGCCGATGATACCCGCGGCCCCGAGCATCAGCGGGAACACTAGCAGCTGGTTCGATGAAATCAGCGACGTGAGCGAACCGAACGTAGACGCCTTCGAGGTGATGAGGGCAGCCAGGATCACGGCCGCTATCGAGGTCACGACGAAAGATTCGTAAACATCTGCACCCATGCCGGCACAGTCTCCGACGTTGTCACCGACGTTGTCTGCGATGACGGCCGGGTTCCTCGGGTCGTCCTCCGGGATGCCAGCCTCGGTCTTGCCGACGAGGTCAGCGCCCACGTCCGCGGCCTTGGTGTAGATTCCTCCTGAGACCCTCATGAACATCGCAATCAGCGAAGCACCGAAGCCGAGGCCTGCGATGACCGCCGGAGTCGTGACGATTACCGACTGGTACGCGATATAGAACAAGGACACGCCGAGGAGGCCGAAGCCCACGACGGCCATCCCCATGACGCCACCACCCCTGAAGGCGAGGGTCAATGCAGGGCCGAGTCCCTTCCTTGCCGCCTGCGCCGTCCTGGAGCTCGTCCTCACGGTCGCCGCCATGCCGATGTAACCGGCCATCGCGGAGAGGGCCGACCCGACGAGGAAGCCAACGGCGGTTACGCCCCCCGTCTTGAGCGGGATGTCGATGCCGACATAGATCAGGATGGCGATGATTATCGCGACTGGTGCGATCACGGTATATTCCCTTCTGAGGAACGCGTTGGCCCCTACCCTTACCGCCGTGGCAATCTCCGTCATCCTGGGAGTGCCAGGGTCCTTGCTCCTTACAACGAAGAACAGGATGAGAGCATAGAGAAGTGCGACCACAGATACGGCGGCCGCGATCAGACCATAGTCAATACCCAACGCGGTTAGTCTACCTTGCCCCTCGGGAGATTTGGGTACCCGTTATAAACTAAGGGGCGCGATTTGAAAACCGAACCTTCTTGGAAGGGCCGACCCCCGCTGAGGGTTCCCTCTACACTCGATGGCCTGTTTTGGTCAAGACATAGGTCGCAATGAGTGGCAGCGCGGTGGTCGCATCGGCGTACAGGTTAGCCCTTCTGGCCTTCTGCTTCACCTTTCCCCAGGAGATTGCCTCTCTGACCTGGGCTCCGCTCAGCGACCCGTCGTATTCCATTGCGGTAGTTATGTAGCAGGCGTAGTCGAGGCCTCCCTTGAACATATTCCACCAAAGGGCATGATGCTTGCTAATGCCCCCTCCAATGACAAGCGCCCCGGATTTCTTCGATTCAAAGGCAATGTCCGCCAATCTTTTTTCATCACCGATCACGTCAATTTGAAAATCCGAGTGCTTATTGGCAAACAGCCAGATCTGGGAACCGACGGCGCCGTCCATTGGCCCGGGAACAAAAACCGGTACGTTCTTCTTGTCCGCCCAGTACAGCAGGCTCCGTTCGTCGTCAACGAGCCTGGCTAATCTCTTCGAAAGCTCCTCCGTCGTCATTCTCCTTATTCCCGACTCGTAGATTTGTTCGAGCCATGGCTGAACCTTACTTTCGATTGCGGGTCCGTAGTCTCGAAGGGGGACTAGTACGTTGCCCAGTCGGTGATAACCAAGTTTCTGTAATTTGGTGTCGTCCAAGTTGAAATCGCCATGATAGTAATCTCCCCAGGTCCTCGCAAGGTCGTGGTCCAGCGTTCCACAGGTGGTGATTATGACGTCGACCATGCCCTCCTTGACCATGTCGACGAGCACTCCCCTGAGGCCAGTCGCGACCGGCGCGGCCGGGAAGGAAAGAAATTTCGTGCAGGACCTTTCTGAGAGCATGTCCGCGTAAATCCTCGCGACGTTGGCAAGCTCCTTGCCCATGAAACCGCCTGCGTGGTACATCCGGTCGACGAGGCGGACCACATCCCCGGAGCGCTCCAGTCTAATGTCGACGACCTTCTCCAGTTTCAAGCTCGTTTGCTCTCGGGTTGCCCCTTCGGCGCGATTTTAAACGGTTTGGGGGCAGTTTCACAGACCCCTTCTCCCTCCGCCGTTCGGACGGCAGACAGCCTCCCCAGGTGTCGGTGGACGTGATGTCGGTGTCGAGACCAAGGGATTAGCGGTGCTACAGAGCCATCGGTCATGCTTACATCTTCACGCGAGGACGGCTGCACCCAGTGTCCGGGAAGGATGGTCGACATCGGCGAGGAGCTCGTCTGTACCTCCTGTGGCATGGTGGCGGCCAAGGAGGTCATCGAGGAGGCGGAGAACAGGACGCCGCAGGCGATAGATTACACGACCCACTCCCTTGGAAGCTACCTAGGACCGGTGGACTATGGGTACGAGGAGCGCTTCTCTCAGGGGTTCGCCAAGTCCTCCTCGACCTTCAAGTACCTGAAGACCATCTCCGACTTTGCTTACAGGGACGGGGCAGCGCTCTACAACTGTGCCAAGCTCATGGAGCGCGTCTGTGAGAAGCTGGCGCTCCCCAGGAGCGTCGTGGGGGAATCGGTGAACATAGCACGCGAAGTGATGGACATGAGGAGACAGAGAGGAGAGGTGACAATCGCGTCCGTCTCGGCGTTCTCGATAATCAACGCCTGCAAGAGGCTCGGTGTGACCAGCGCGGGTGTGAGGGAGGTGATGGATGCCCACAGGAACCTGGGCTACCGCGTGAAGGCATCGATCATCATCCAGATCTCGATAGACTCCCCGGTGAAGACGAGGCCGAGGAGGGCGGAGGAGTACCTTGGCGCGGTCCTGGCGCGCCTCCCGAGGGTACTGATAAAGAGCGGCGGGATGCCCGTCGGCTACACCAACAGGCTGCATGAGGCTGCGAAGATGGCCCTGGAGCAGATCGATGGGCCCTCGAGGGGAGGGCATAACCCGCGCGCTGTCGCGGCCACGGCAATCTACGCGGCCGAGGTCGCCCTCTCGGAGATCGAGCAGAGGAGGAAGGTCTTCTCCCAGAGAGAGGTGGCCGAGTGCATCCAAGTGGCAGAGTACACGGTGAGGGAGCAGTATGTGGAGATATTCAAGTCGCGGATGATGGAGATACAACAGGTGCTGCAGTCTCGAGAGAACCCGAGCCAACGACAGTCCACTCAAATGTACCGGATACCCCTGTACCCGCCTGAGATGTCCTGACCCAGTAGCTCACCGAACAGCGTCCCGCGATCACGGACGCTGAAGCCCCCGTCTCGAAGGATCCCAGCAACGGATAGCGCGTCCGCGCGAGCGAGAGCTGTTGGGAGATTAGAGAGGAGTTGCAGGACGACAGCGAGAAGAGCCCATCCCGGAGGTCGCCGAGGGCCGAGACGCACTGCGCGGCCATGGTCTCTGGCTGGATGTCGATGTGCAGCACCCCCACGCTATGCGTGGAGTACGCTGGGAGACCCCCTAGGTAGGTCTCGGACACGGCCGTCGTCACTTCGATGTTGAGGTCGCCGGGTACGTAGCCATCGAACTGATCCGAAATCAGTGAATTCCCCGGCGATGTCGACGCGGTCTGCAGGTATTCCCACGACGACCCTTCTGCGTAGGAAACGTCCTGCTCTGTCCCTTCGTGGCTGCTGGTCCCGCCAATCGAGGCGAGGTAGGCTTGCGAATTCGAACAGTCCATGGGCGTCGATTGCAGGAATGACTGGACCTGCGCCAAGGCTGAGAACGTAGAAGCGGCTGCGAGAACCGACGCGTACCCCGTCTCCTGGATCTGCGCGGAACCCAGCCGTGCTGAACTGAGGTAACCCTGCTGCGAGGAATAGATGGCGGTGTTCGCGACGAGCATCATCGTGAAGATGACGACAGAGGCGATCGTCGCGGCTACGGCTCTTCGTCCCACGCCTCTATCGTGACCTGCCTTTCCGAGAGGGATATGGTTACGCTCGACGTGCCAGCGTACGTGCCTGGAGCGTTAGGACAGGTCAGCCCGGCTATCTGCCCGCCGAGCACGAGCGTCGAGTTGCTGTCCGCTTCGAGCGAAGCGCAGACCTGCATTGGCGAAGCATCGCCCAGAAATACGACGCCCACAGACTGGATGTACGAAAAGACGGCTTCGCTCGCATGCTGATCCGAGACGTTGACATCAGACTGCAGGCCGGCCGGGTAGGGGTTCATCACGGCAATCAGAGAGAGGCAGAGGACAGCGTACCCGGTCGCGATGCCGATGTCCAGTATCCTCATGGGAGGACACCTACGTGGGACCCGACAAGGGAGAGACCCACGACGAAGAGCGCGAGCACGACCGCGTAGATGATCACGATGTCGACGTAGACGTCGATGACCGCGCGCCTAGCCAACGGCCACCGTTCCTCCGTTCAGCGTGAGGTCGTACTGCTTGCCGGAATCGAGGCTGGCAGCGACGAGGGACCAGTGCGTAGCCACGGTCGAGGAGAATCCATTCACGGTCGCGGTTATTGCCTCGCCCGAGAACTGAACCGAGACCGAAGTTCCTAGGTATGAACTGAACTCGATCTCCGTCTCCATGCCAGGAGAAAGAGCGTCGATTTGGTCGGCAACGCCCTTGGCGAGCGTCTGCGCAGCTTGCGTACTGGCACCGCGGTAGAGGGAAGCGACGGGAGCCATGACTACGGCCATCAGCAGCAGAACCGCAATGAAGTAAACCGACGTCGAAAGCAGTCCTTCGACGCTCGACGCAGGCATCATTCCTCGACCTCGAGCCCGATTCCTTCGTCGAGGCGGCTGAAAACGAGGTTGCAGACACCGTTGAGCCCACTGTAGTTGAAGCTACAGGAGGCTCCTATGCTGGAGGAGTAGGTCTCTCCTCCGGTTGAGAGACTGAGGATGCCATCACTACAGTTTATCGACGCGTTGTCGAGAGACAGCACGAGAGAGGCGGTACCGTTCTGGGCGGCCAAGCCCGCCGCGCCAACAATCTGGCCGAGCTCAGCCTGCGACTGTGTCTGGTGAAGAGCGGGCAGGAAACCGGCGAACACGGCAACGCTGAATCCCGCTATCGCCGCCGTGATTCCGAAGACGAGCAGGTACTCGATGAGTTCTACCACGTGTCTCGGTTACAATCCCGGCCGCCGATTTAAGCGGCAACCAGTGGTGGTTTTTACTGTTCCCTGTCTTCCAGGTGTTGGAAGGCATATTCTCGCGCGCGCTCATGAAGCTGGCGGGGAAAAGACGGACGTCGTCGAAGCCCCGGCCGCTCCTCATCGAGCTCCTGCAGGAGGTCGACGGTATAGAGCTCGACGCCTACGCCGTCCCTCCGTTCCAGTATACTGTGAAGCGCCAAAGGGACGGACTCTGCTACCAGCTCCTTCCCGACCTTTCCCCAGCCGAAGTGGCGCTGCTGCGTGAGGCCGTCTCCGAGATGAGCGCTTCCTTCAGGGTCTCAGAGGTCGTCCCCCTGTCGTTCACAAGGCTGGTCGACGTGCTCAGTCAGGCAGGGGTCGGGCGGCTCGCACGGTTGAAGGATCCTGTCAGAATCAGGGCGCTTTCCCGGCTGGCGGCCTTCGAGGCTGTCGGAATCTCGACAGTCTACGCCCTGTCGCTTGACGACTCGGTTACCGAGTTCTTCCTGGACGCGGCCAGCGCTCCCGTCTACCTCGACCACGCCAAATACGGGAGGTGCGAGACACAGGTGACACTGACCGAGCGGGAGAGAAAGGCCATCGAGACGCACATGGATACCTTCAAGGGTTACACAGTGGACTACTCGAACCCCTCGGTCAAGAACGAGTTCGA
>JASHZW010000130.1 GCA_030042335.1 Nitrososphaerales archaeon | reverse complement strand
GAAAAGGTCGAGGTATCCAAAACGGAGGCATCACTGGTCTTCAGTCACCTGAACATGGTGAGACAGTCAGGTGCTTTGAAGAACTGGGTTCTGTGCATCGAGGAAGCGCACCGTTTCAAGGACGATCCCAATCTAAGGACGCTGCTCAACGAGGCCAGGAAGTTCACGAGGAAACTGGTAGTCGTGACCGCGGACGTTGAGAGCTTCAAGGGGATCGCGAAGCTATTCAAGCCGGTCCCCTTGAATGGAGGCCCAAAGTGAAGTATCTCTCCGTCGAACAGCTCACCGAGATTAACAAGCGTGTCGTCCAGGAGATAAGGGTCAAGAAGGGCGACTCCCACAAGGTCCTCAACAGAGGCGCCCTGCGGGATACCTGTACCAAAGTGGAGGTGCTGGACGGAGACGTCTATGAGAAGGCAGCCTGCCTCCTAGTCAATGTGACTAGGAGGCACGCCTTCGCTAGCGCCAACCGGAGGACCGCGTACACGGCCGCTGCTGAGTTCCTTAGGATCAACGGCGCTGAGATGAAAGCGGGGTCGGACTTCACCGTACTGACGGGGATTCGGGAAGATTTTTATAAAACAGAGGAAGTCGTCGAATGGCTCAAGGGTCATGAAATCCGACGATTCAGTCGTTTCTGATGAGGAGTTCCAGAGCGTGCTATCGGAGATAATCGACGAAAAACGCGATGCCCTCGAGCAGATAGGCCGTCTTTAGGCCGCAAAGCTGCCGATAACTATCGTTCAACGGTTAGCCCGGGTTCTCTAGTTGTAATGGCTATATCGCAGGGCAACTTTAAGATTGGCGGTGGAATGGACTAGTTCTCCAAAAGCTCCACGTCGGGGACCTCACCCACCCGCGTCTTTACAGCGACGAATTCTGCCGGCTCGGGGAGGAGGACGTCGCCGTCCTGGTTGGGCTCGCGCGGTCTCAGGTCGTCGCCTATGGACTTGCTCGCGGCGTAGTCTCTCAGGTCCTGCTCGGAGAGGAAGACGGCGACCACGCTGTACCAGGTGTAGTCCTCGGAAGAACCCATCTGGTAGAGGATGAAGAGGTCGGTCACGACAGGCACTACCCTTCCAGGCGTTCGTCTTGGTGATTAATCTTCCCATATTTGCTTCTTAGCGTTGCGTTCATCACATTTATTTAGAGCGGTATGTCTGCCGCCGGCGGTTGAAAAGTCCCTCCGAGCGCGCTGCGATCGGGAAGATGGTTATTGTAGCTGTTGTGGTTGTGATTCTGGTGGTAGCCGCGGGCGCTGCGATTTACCTGTCTAGCGTCTCGACAAAATCCACGAGCTCGACCTCGTCCACGACGTCGAGCAGCAGTACCACGACGACTTCGTCGTCGACTCTCGTTTTGGACGATTACAACTACCCAATTGACGGGGTGAACGCACTTGACTTTCTGGGTGAGGTGCCGTGGCCCGACTGGTTTGCGTACTCGACCTACCAGCCGCTCGTGACGGTGAACATAACCGCCGAATACCAGTCAGGCGCTATTGAGTACGTGCCTGTACTAGCGACGAGCTGGACCAGCAGCAACAACAACCAGACCTGGACGTTCAACCTGAGAACGGGTGTGAACTTCTCGAACGGCGACGCGTTCAACGCATACCAGGTGTGGGGTGACATGTACACGGAGTACTATCTTACAGCGAACAGCTCCGGCTGGTTCCAGTCGTACCCGATCTACAACATGACCAATGCAGACTTTGGGCCGAGTACTCTGGCACTCATGAGTTCGACAGACAACCAGCTGATCGACCCAAGCAGCCAGCTGCTGACCATAATGGAGAACCAGTCGTGGCCAATCTACGTGACGGGCCCGAACCAGATAGTTTTCAACCTGCAGGCACCCTTCCCGTACTTCCTTGGGACCTTCGTTTCCTACATGGGTATGATCTTCGACACCCAGTATGTCCTGAACAATGGAGGGGTAGGTTCACCCGGGAACCCGAACACCGCCTTCGACACCCAACCCATTCCCGGCACCGGACCATACGTGATTTCCTCAGTGAGCCCTAACGCCGATGTGGAGTTCACTCAGAATTCTGGCTATTGGGGCGCGAACCTTACTGCTTCCGAGATTGCCAGCAATACGGTCCTTGATCCGGGCCACTACAAGACTGTCGTCTGTAACTACATCGACAGCGACTTGGACAGGTACACGGCTCTTGAGACGGGCGCAGCACAGATGGTGGCGATAACGTCCAGCGCGGTGTGGCCGGACGTCCTCTCGGATTCCTCGCTGTCACACGTAACCTTCCCGTCGTACTCTCTGGACGTCATGGCCCTCGCTCTCAACGTTAACGAGTATCCGACCAACATCACCGCCGTAAGGCAGGCGATATCCCAGGCCATCAACTACAGCAACATCATACAAGATGTCTTCTATGGAGACATGACGCCGGGTGTCGGCCCTGAATATCCGCTCTACTCCCAGTACTACGACCTCGGGAACCTCCCTCCATACTCATACAACCCGACCAACGCCACGAACATCCTGAAGGCGGCGGGTATCGATCCGTCGAAGCTAGGCACCATCACATTCAGGACCATAGCAGGCTGCGATGAATGCACCGCGGTCGCCCAGATAGTCGAGGCGGACCTCGACCAGATTGGTTTCTCCGTGACAATCTCGTCGGTGGAAGGCAGCGCGTATGACGCAGTTTACGGAAGCTACGCGACGAACGTGGCGAACAACGCATCGATAGGGCAGATTTCCATCCTAGGAGGCGAGACGTGGGCGCCATCCGCGCTCACCCCCGCAGACGCCTGGGTCTCCTTCGTGAGCAACGTGTCGAGCTGGGGTAACTGGGCAGGCTATACGAACCCGCAGGTCCAGGCATGCGTGAACGCGTTCACATCGTCGTCGAACACGACGCAGATACAGGCGCTATGCAAGGCCGCGCAATCGGACATATACAACGACGTGCCTTACCTGTGGATCGGGTACGCGCAGCTCGAGTACTACACGGGCTCCCTGGTCTGGAAGACCGGAACCATCAGCAGCTTCGCCCTGGACCCGCTCTGGACCGGCCTAGACACCATGCCCCTGATCAACACAATCGTCCCAGGGGACGATTCCTAGTCCTCGCACGACTGGCACACTTTATAGCACCTCCCGGAGATGCGTCGGGCAGAGTCGAACGTGAAACTCGCGAATTTTGAGAAAGATGGTCTCGTGAGGGCCGGGATAGTAAAGGACGGAAAGGTCTACGATATTGCCGCTGAGGCGGAGAGGGCAGGCATCAAGAAGCTCAAGGCCGTCATGAGCGTCGACCAGTTGCTGGAAGACTCCCTGGTCAAGGACGTCATCAAGAACGAGGCGAAACTGACCTCCGGCAAGGGGACTGCGCTTAGGTCGGTCAAGCTGAGAAGCCCGGTGCTCTATCCGGAGAAGATAATCATGGTCGCAGTAAACTACAGCTCCCACGGCGCGGAGACCAAGACACCGCTCCCGGAGTATCCCTACCTCTTCACCAAGTTCAGGAGCTCGCTGGTGGACCCCGACGGGACGGTCATCGCGCCCAAGTCCTCGAAGCAGGTGGACTGGGAGGTGGAGCTTGCGGTCGTGATCGGGAAGGAAGGGAAGGACATCAAGAAGGCGAAGGCTCTCGATTACGTCGCTGGCTACACCGTCTCGAACGATGTCAGTTTCAGGGACTTTCAAAGTCAGAGGAACGAGCGGCTGGGGATGAACTGGCTGAAGGGCAAGGCGATGGACGCCTCTCTCCCGCTGGGGCCGTGGCTCGTCACTGCCGACGAGATACCAGACCCCCAGAAACTGGCGCTCTCGCTCACGGTCAACGGTGACCGAAAACAGAACTCAAACACCAGCAAGATGCTGTTCAAGGTCGACGACCTCGTGGCGTACGCCTCGATAGGTACCACGCTGAAGCCCGGCGACATCATCTCGACCGGGACGCCCGACGGAATAGCAGCGGCTACGGGTCAGCCGTTCCTCAAGGACGGCGACGTCATGGAGGCCAAGGTCGAGGGCATCGGCACCCTTCGCAACACGGTGAGGGGCGAGAAGTAGGCGATAAACGTGGAAAACACCACCAAGAAGAAGCTGCGGGCCGGCGAGACCACGATAGGGGCGTGGATCTCCTCGGGGAGCTCAAACATGGTCGACCTTCTGAGGCACTTCCCCATCGACTGGTTTCTCTTCGACATGGAACATGCGCCGATATCCATCGAGACGGTGGGCCACATGGTCCAGGTGCTCAACGGCAGCACCGCCACCCCCCTTGTCAGGGTCGGGGAGATCGACCAGGCCATCTGCAAGGCCGTCCTGGACGTCGGCGCGCACGGGGTGATAGTGCCCCTCGTGAACACCCCGGAGGAGGCGGAGCGCGTGGTGAAGTTCTGCAAGTACCCGCCGAGAGGGGTGAGAGGGCTGGCCGGAGCCAAGGCGGCGGATTACGGACTAGGCCTGGCCAAGTACATCAGGACGGCCAACGACGAAACGCTCGTCGTGGCCCAGATAGAGACGCCCGAGGCGCTCGGGAACGTCGGGAAGATACTCGCGAACGATGGTATCGATGTCGCCTTTGTCGGGCCCTCGGACCTGACGATGACCATGGGGTTCCTGGACGACAGGTCCAATCCCAAGGTGGCGGAGGCGATGATGAGCGTCGTCAGAGCGTGTGAATCGGCGGGGAAGGCCGCGGGCATAATGGTCGCGACCATCGACGAAGCTAAGCTGGCGGTCCAGAGGGGGTTCAGGTTCATAGCGATAGGGTCCGACATGCGATACACCATCATCGGCGCCAGGGCATTCCTCGAGGCTGTCGGTCGGAAGGCTTAGACGCGGCGCCGGCCCAGCACTTCGGGGTTCAGGACGAACTGGGGGACACGTCCCTCCAGAGCATCGATCATCTGCTCCGCCGCGAA
>JASHZW010000129.1 GCA_030042335.1 Nitrososphaerales archaeon | reverse complement strand
TTAACGCTGGGATGACCTGCAACCAACTAAGCTTGCCGCAGGGGTCGAAACTGGAAGACGCTCATGCTAACTATAGCGCGATCTCTCGTCAGTCGCAGCTCCTCTTTAGGATCCTTCTGGTGATTACGCTCGGTTCGACCGTAGCAGTATCCCTGGTCGCCCCTGTCGTGCAAGGGTCCGCACAAAAAACATTATAGGATCGGCTTGAAGAGACTCTTCGGACAGGATCCATTGTATTCGCAGCCGCGACACTTGCCGATACTCGAACTCGGGATTGGCTCGCGTTGCTCCAGCCAATATCCTTCTTTGATCGCGATCGCTCTCACTGCTTTCTCCACGTCGTGTAGTAGGATGTGAACCTTCATCCTACCCGAGTACCTCTCCTCTAATCCTTTCACGGCCCCATGTAACAGTGCAGCCGAGACTCTCACGATCCACTCCTTCCTCTCTTCTTCGTTTAGCTCGTCTGACTTCAGTCTCACCACAGCGAGCCTCAGCTTGGAACAGTCGAACCCCATCCTATCGAGTAGGAGGCCGTAGACCCGTGTTTGATTTTCCTGGTCCTCCCAGAGAGGAGCTGGATCTCCTCGGGTTGTCTTGAGCTCGACCACCCACAAGGGCCTCCCATCAGACCAGATCATCTGATCCGGCATTCCGACAATTTTCAGGCCCCCAATCTGACCCCAGACTCCCAGCACCACCAGGGAAGGCTCCTTCCCTACTACCAGCTCAGCGAAGTCCTCTTTGGTTATCTTCTCCATGGGCATCAGCTCGTCGTGTAACGCGGTCCCCGTATCTTTCGTCTCTGTGGGTATCTCTCCAAGCTCGAATTCATTCTCCAGCTTGTATTCGCAGTAGTACTGCTCTGCTATTGATGAAACAGCAACAAAGGACGTGCGATGCCGGAACTCTTCCCTCCCGGACTCGAAGAACTCGCGTTCCTTCCTCCAATACTCGTCCCAGAACAAATTGTCGGCCATGGCTATTCAGAGACCGAAGAGCTCCAACTTACTTCGTTGGACTTGGTCGAGCTGAAATGCAAGATTTCGCTGACGCGGGTAAATCTCGGCGGATTCCCAGTCCTCCTTCCTGACGCTTGTGTTGAGACCAAGCTTAACTCCCGACGCGCGAAGTCTTGGAAGTAGTTTTTCCGAATCGAAGACATAAACTGATTCAATGATTGATACAGTTGACCTTCTAGGTGCCTGAAATGGTGAGGGCGCTGGGCCCCACAGGACGAGGTAGTAATCGAGGATGGCTTTTTCGTTGATATCAAGGCCATTTCCGTCGTCGGTATACATCTTGACGTTGACCGTCTTTTCAGCAAGGCTCCCACCTCTGAAAATGCCATCGCTTCCTCTGTGGGTGGCCGAGGAATGGAGCTGTATATCGAATATCTCGCTCGCGATGAATTCCCCGATGGGCCCCTTGTCCGCTCGTCGTCCGATCAGTTTCGAAATCTCCGCGTCTGTGGAGCGTCTCATTCGGAGAAGTCCTGCCAGCGTCGATAAATTGTCCGCCGATTCCATGGAACTTGACGACATGTTACTCAATGTTCTCGAGAGGTCCTGAATGCAAACTGGTCAAATCGATTGAAGCGTGAGGGCACCGGCGGTTTGGAGATATCCGAGTCGATTGGCGCCCACTCCTATGGGATGCAAAATTAGCGCGCCTATGGGTATGGTGGAGATACCACACCTTGACACAGGCGTAGGCAAATATCAAGATGCAGCTCAGGATGACAAGTGGAAGGGCGATGATTATTATGACGAAGCCTATTATCGAAAAAGTCCGAATCAAGCCCAGAAGGCCGGAGTCTCGTACCACCCGGTCAGTCATCCCCCAAACTCATTCTACCTCTACCTTCAGCCGCCCTTTCTTCACGTAATACTTCCCATTATCCTCGACGAAAACAACGATATCGTTTGGAGCTATACCGAGCGTCGTCGCCACCTGCGGGGGGAGCAACACCTTGTTCCCCGGCTCCACGCGGCTGAAAGGTACCTCTTCCACCAGCGCCTTCCCCACTGGCTTGGTAACGCTGATAATCCTCCACCCTTCGACATTAGCCTTGTCCATCTCGGGATCATAGGCCCTGTAACGGCCATTGCCCAAATACCAGAGAAACCTGTTCGGGTCGTCGAAGTATCGTGCCGACTTGTGGTTGACCGAGCAGGCGATGAGCTGAGCCTGAATTGTGGCTTCTTTAACGTTGTCTTCTCGGTAATGGTCATGCACGTATTGGATCGCCGAAGGCCCGTTTAATTCGCCGAGAGTCTCAATGGCTTCCTTAACCATTTGCCAGACGGGCTTGCTATACCTAGGCATTTAGTAGGCTTTGCAATAAAGGTAAGTTAAACCTACCTATCCTACATATATCTACCCCTACGAGCTCGATGGAATCGACCGCGATTCGACTCCATGCGGGGGGCATTCATGCTTCGATGCCGACAGGAATCGCGCAGTGTACTTTTCACCTTAGAATCAATTTCAGGTGCCCCAATACCCGACCCAGGATTATCGCGTTTTTGTTTGCCGAGTTGTGCCTTGCAGAGCCTCGTCGCCCAGTCGGGTTTCGAGTCGCTTGGGCGCGCCTCACTTTCCGGCACGGATGTATACCCCAGTTCGAAATGGGTGTTCTTTTAGCGGAGCAACCTCGATTAGCTTTGTTCTCACGGAACTGGGCGAGGCCCTCCTGGGGGATGGGACCTTCAATTCTCTATCCTCATATTTGTAGGTCATCCTGAACAAGGCCTGGTAGTAATCGTCCTTGACATCATGTAATGACCTGAAATTTATCAATCCTAGGCCGTCCCGCTTCCCTTGCGCATCGACCTTGGTCTGCAACGCGTCAAGGACAAGTTTCAACATGTTGTCGAGGTCCTTCTTCCCTAGCGAATCCGACTGAAGTTCCGAAGGTTTTGGAAGGTTGAATCTGACGGACACTTTGACTCTCTTGTCTTTCAGTGCGATACGCGCAGCTTCCAATTCTTCTCCCTTTGCATTTCTGACCGCATCCGCGATTTCCTTCTTCCTTTCGTAGCGGCGTTTGCCTTGAGAACCAGACATGGGAATCATTG